>NZ_JBFSRZ010000014.1:0-91204 GCF_041466065.1 Vibrio sp. 10N.239.312.C11 | reverse complement strand
GAAATACGCGAAACGGGGTTGTTCTATCTTTAAATTTAATTACGCAACAAAGCCGCTTACAGTGTTAAAAAGTCACTTCAATCTATTGATGGTGTCTACATATATAACATTAATGACTATGAAAAAAACGTTAGAACCCGTTCGGTAATCCAAGCTTTACATCACGATATAAAAAAGGGAGGGACTCAGTTCGAGCTTTTTTATCAACCCGTCGTTTATAGTATGAATACTTCTAAAGAGTACCTTTGGGAAATATTGCTTAGGTGGAAACGCACAGAGTTCGGAGGTCCTGGTGTATTTATGCCATTATTGGCAACGGAGCCGCACCTACATTACTCATTAACCATTATAATTTTTAAAAAAATAATTGAATACGCAAAAAACACTCAAGATACACTTCCTAATATCAGTGTTAACATTAGTCATGCAGATTTAAGTATCGTTGACTTTTATGATGATGTAATGGAATTAACCAAATTAGTTCCAGAGTTAAGAAGTAAGATAGTATTTGAAACAGTTGAATATAGTGAGGGTCTTTTACATAGTTATGCTAAAGAAAATATAATTGCTCTTAAAGGGGCAGGTTTTCGATTTGCTATTGATGATTTTGGATGTGGTTACTCCAATTTTAACCTTTTATCAGAAAAATATTTTGATTTTATTAAGCTAGATAAGTCGTTACTACAAAAATGTCAGGAAGATATTGTGGCCAATGAGACACTTAAGTTTATGGTTAAGCTATCTGAGCGTATTGATGTAACCTTGATTGTCGAAGGCGTTGAAAATC
This sequence comes from Vibrio sp. 10N.239.312.C11, assembly GCF_041466065.1. Taxonomy (NCBI): domain Bacteria; kingdom Pseudomonadati; phylum Pseudomonadota; class Gammaproteobacteria; order Vibrionales; family Vibrionaceae; genus Vibrio; species Vibrio sp. 10N.239.312.C11. Next base: position 90,417 of record NZ_JBFSRZ010000014.1, on the reverse strand, counting down.
CTCAACATCTACGACTACTTCCAAAAAAATCTAACATCTTATTCCAAGGCTTTCACTTTTCCAAACCAAGAAGGTTAATTAGCAATGTGAAAACAGGTTGATATATGTATGGATAATAATATGTGAAGGGCTGTAAATGACATTAAACAAAATCGAATTCGTTAACTAATTTAAGAGTATTACTATTTTAATATTTTTAAATCTCAACAAATAATAGAGATCCATTTAAATGAAAATGATGATACCAATTTTGTGCGTTCTGGCCTTATCAGCTTGTGGTGGCGGCGGTGATGGTGGGAGTAATCCGACAATTCACAAAAAAGCTACTGGAAAAGTAATCGATGGTTATATTGTTGGCGCTACCGTTTTTCTAGATATAAATAATGATGGTAAGTATAACGCAAACACTGAACCTAGAGCTTTAACTACAAAAGGTGGTAGTTATGAGCTTGACCTAAATGAAACCCAAGATAAATGCCTTGGTTATGCTCCAACGATAGTAGATGTTCCTGTTGGCGCTATTGATGAAGATTTGGGGCCTGTGAAAAATGCTTATCGTATGGTCTTACCCCCTGAATTTAAAGAACAGGTCGATTTCAAAAACCGTTTTATCACCCCTTTAACTTCATCTTTATGGGCGACAGTAGAAACCAGTAATGGTAAAAGTAACTATACGTGTCAGGATCTAATGAGCGATATAGAAAAACAAACTAAACAGGCCCAAGCGTTAGAGCATGCTCTTACAGAAACAATTCGCACATATAATATTTCTGAGGCTAAAATTTATGGTGACTTTATTGCATCTGAAGATAGTGACCTTGCCTTAAAGGCCCAAAATATCGTAACAGGTCTAAAGAAATCGTTCACAGATACAAAAGATTTACAACAAACCAACCCCAATAGCTATGTGCAAGTTCATTACTACTTCAAAGATGAAAACGGCGCTAGGAATTGGTATAAAAAGGTTTATATTTCTTCTCTAGGTACTAATCAATCAGCAAAGCAAACAACCACAAAAATGAGCGATGATTTGTTAACAGAGGTGGAAGTGTTGTCTGAGTCCACATCGGTTAACCTTTCAACTCAGTGGGGTGTTTACAACAATACTTTTGATATTGCTAGTATTAACAATTTTAATAGCAGCATCCGTCCGGGGTGTACATTCACAGAGAAAATCATTATTAAAGATGATAAATTTGATAATGTACTATCTAACATTGCCTACGATGGTAATATACACAACTTAGTAAATTGTCAATCTCTGGATCTAACAAATAAAATAGTCTCTAGAACTACTTCAACTTGGAAATATAACAAGAGTATCAAAGAACAATTAAATCGTACTTATGTCGACTGGAATGAGCATACTTTTGGAAAAGGCGATGACTTTGGATTATCGACAGTCGTTAATGTTAAAAGTCATTTAAATAGTTTAGATACTGAAAATATCAAAATAAACATTATGGGTAGATATAAAGATTACTCTAGTAATGAATTAGGTGACGCATCTAAGGTCATACGGTCAAAGATAGTTAATGATCAGAGTAAAGAAATCACCTATTGGAAAACACTCTTTCGTGCATCTCCGACGACATATTCACGAAGAATAACATCGTCAGATCAAACTTCTGTATACGAAAAAAGTACTGACGGAACTAATTGGGTAGTATCGAGTAAACCGTAGTCGTTAAGTATGTATATAATTGATGGGGTGGGTTGCTTAAATGTCACGCCCCATTCACTTCTACTAAAAAATATCTTCCTATGCCCACTAGAACCTCACTTTCAGCTGCTAACTCTGAAATAAGTAGTGACGTACCGTTTACTCAGAGATTTGGGCACTCGAATTTCAATCGTAGGCAAGGCTTTCGAAATAACCATTGGGAGTACTCGTATGGATGTATTTTTGCATTTACTTCAAACAAGTGATGCTAGGGCGCTCTTGGAATTTGAAGTAGACAATAGAGATTGGTTCGAGATGTCTGTACCACCACGGGAAGAAAGTTTTTATTCACTTTCAGGTGTAGAGAAGCAGATTGCTAGTTTTTTAGCGGAATATGAAAGTGATGAGATGATTCCTATGTTGATAAAAGATGAACAAGGGATTATCTGCGGTAGGATTAATGTACGTGACATTGACGAAAACGGAGAGCGAGGAGAGCTAGGCTATCGAGTGAGTCACTCCTTTAGTTCTAAAGGCATTGCGTCTAACGCGGTGAGGAAGTTACTTATCTATTTGGCGGAGCACTCTTCCCTTAAATATGTAGATGCCTATGCGTTAGTGGGTAATGTTGGCTCCAACAAAATTTTATCTAAGGCCGGTTTTGGCTTAGTTGAGCGTGTAGAGAATTACGCGTTATTCAAAGGGCAAAATCAAGACGCTAATCATTATCGTAAGGTGCTAGCCTGAGTAGGTGAGTATCAGTGCCTTATTCATTAGAAGCTGGCAGCGTCCTTCTAGCCAGCTTATAGTTTTATGTTGCTTAAAGAAGATCTTTAGGTTTACGGCCACTTATTAGGTTTACATTCACTTCTGAGGCTTGTTGCGTTCGATTACGCTAATAGCGATAGCCAAAAACAGAATATCTTTCACTAGGAAGAAGTTAGTGACTAAGATGCCATCCGATACTTTCCAAACGTTTGGCGTGGTGACTAGAAAGCTCAGTGTCACAACAAAGATAGCCGCTGCTGCAATACCTGAGTAGAAAGCAATAGTCGGCTTCTTAAATCCCACGATCAATCCAATCGCGACGATGATCTCTGCACCACCCACCATGTTAGACACTGCTTGTACCGAGAATAGATTGTAAAGCCAGTTCATTGCCGGGTGGTTTGCAATTAAAGGCTCAATTAGCATCGCTTCAGTTGGCGTAAACTTGTAAATACCAATCCAAGCTAACACTAATGCTACACCAATCACGCCTAGGTTGTATCCGACATTACTCTGTTTTAAATCATAGGTTTGAACATGCATAAAAGTACTCCATTTAATAAAATCTCTGAATATGACCGCAAGAGTTCAGATTAAATTTCGCGTTGAGAGTAATACTTAATATATTTATCTAGAGACTCAATAGATGGTGATTTATTGTTTTGATATTAATGCGTAGGCTAGTGATGTTGAACACCAAAGTCATAGGTTGGCGATAGTGCTGTTTAGCAGGTACTACGAGCTTTCTAATTTTTGTTTTCAATGTTAGGAATTTGGATTAGATTACGCTGATGTGCACCCTAATTATAAGAAGAGTATAACCTGTGAAAATTCATAGAATTAATCCGACCAAGCGTTGGTCTGATGTGACTGTGTTTAACGGTATTGCAAGCTTTGTTGAAGTACCAGAGACGGATACAACGGCAGGAATTAAGAATCAGGTTCAGCAAATCTTCGAACAAGCTGAAGAAATGATGAGTTTGGTAGACAGCGATAAATCTCGTGTATTGTCAGTGACTATTTACCTAACGGATTTCGCTAACTTTGATGCACTCAATGAAGTGTGGGAAGAGTGGTTCCCTGAAGGCTGCGCGCCAAGCCGTGCGTGCGTGAAAGCAGAACTCGCTAACCCTGAACTATTGGTTGAGATGTCATTCATGGTTGCTGCTGGTGAAAAGTTTCAATAAGCCGAAATCTCGGTAGATACAAGCGCTAGTAGACATAACTATTAATAAAGTCGACAGCGAACAGATAAAAAAAGCCACTCAGGTGAATCACTTGAGTGGCTTTTTAGTGTTCTACGCTATCCGAAACTAAATCGGATTAGGTATTAAGCGAGACCTTGATCTCTTGCCATCTGCTTCGCGATCTTCGGTGCATGCCATAGACATGGCAGCAAGATAAACGAAACAGGAACGGCAGTGATCACAATGAACGACTGCAGAGCTGAGATGCCGCCAGAGCCCATTGAGATAAGCGCGATAGCCACTGCCCCCATAATGACGCCCCAGAATGTTCTAACTGCTGAGTTAGGTTCTGTTGTGCCAGTCATTACTACACTGATGGTGTAGGTCATTGAGTCACCTGTGGTCACGATGAACGTGGTCGTCAGGATAAGGAACAGGATTGCAATCAGAGTCGGGAACGGTAGTTGCGAAGTAATAGCCAGTAGTACAGCTGGAAGGTTGAAACCTTCGAATGCGCTAGATATTACGCCTGGGTTCTCTAATTCAAACGCTAAGCCACTACCACCAACAATGCTGAACCAAAAACAAGTCACAAGCGGTGCAACGATGCTGATAGAAACGATCATTTGGCGAATAGTTCGGCCACGTGAGATACGAGCAATGAAGATCGCCATCATTGGGCCATAACCTAAGAACCAACCCCAGAAGAATACAGTCCAGCCACCTAGCCACGCAGTATCTTGGCGGTATAGCGCCATTGGGATAAAGTTGTCGACCATTTCACCGATGCCTTGTAGGTACCCATCAATGATAAAGCTGGTTGGGCCAACAAGGAGAATGTAAACGATTAGGCACACCGACAAGATGATGTTGTAACGGCTTACCAGTTGGATGCCTTTACTTAGACCACTTAATGCCGACAGCGTATACATTGCAATAGCGAATAGAATAACGACGCTTTGGGTAGCAAAGCTGTCAGAAATTCCAAATAGTTCGCTCAGTGCGTAGCTGATCTGTAGGCCAAGGAAGCCGATAGGGCCGATTGTACCTGCGGCTACTGCCACAATGCTGCACGCATCAACGACGTTACCAATCCAGCTGTTGATTGCCTTGTCGCCCAGTACTGGGTAAAGCAGGGTGCGTGGCTTAAGAGGAAGGCCTTTTTCGTAGTGCAAGTACATAAGCACAATCGAAGAGAGACCACCTAAGATAGCCCATGCAAGGAAACCCCAGTGCATGAAAGATTGTGATAGTGCATTGAATGCCATCGCTTGAGGGTCTGCGTTGCCATACAGTGGTGGAGCTGAAACAAAGTGAGCAATTGGCTCTGCAGCTGCCCAGAACACGCCACCACCCGCAAGGAGTGTACATAGGACGATAGACATCCATTTAAACGTGGTCATTTCTGGTAGGGCAAGCTTCCCTAAACGAACGTGGCCTGTGCGACTTAGTGCAAGCACTAAACCGATAATGAAATTGAGTAGTAGTAGGACTTGCCAGAAAGCACCGAACCATTTAGTTGAGTAACTAAAGCCGATGTTGACAAGTTCGGACAATACGGAGGTGTTGGTGAAAGCAAGGATGACAAAGAGGGTCAGGAAACTGCCACTCAGCCAAAAGACTGGGTTTCCGAGTTCCAGTTTTTCACCCAAAGATTGAGCTCTATTGAAATCGATAGAAGTAGATTCTGCGTTGATGTTTTCGTTGGCGACTTGCGTCAAGTTGGACATTATTTCTTCGCTATATTTGGCTCTTTCAAGCCTATGTATTTCTCCCACATTCGGATAAAAATGTGAGGCTCGTCAAAAAAGCCGCTGATACTAACATATTTGTTATCCAAAAGTGGGCGATTTCATAAAATAATCTCAAATCGCCCCTAACTCCCTACTTTTTGGTTAGTTTTGATACGAATTCTCATCGAATCTAAATCATATTTCTAAATTTTGAGACACTATTTTTTTAGCTTTGCGAAATAAATTAATATTAGTTGTTGGTGCAAAATAAGTGTCGAGTCATTGCATGCTATAAACAAATTAATGCGAGTCATTTTATAAATAAGGAATATTTTAGGTGTTTAATTGGCACTGTTACCTACAGTTGTTTTGCGAAGGAATTTAAGTGGCAAAAAAAGTGTCATTTACTTTAAATATCTTAAAACAACAACTTAAGGGACTGCAAACATGCACCTAAATCAAGGACGAGTGGCCAAAAAGGTTTTTACACTCAGTACTCTCACTGCGTCATGCTTAATGGCTTTCAATAGCTATGCGGCTGTGGATTGCTCAACGTTAGAAGCGTGGGATCCTGCCACGGTTTACACCGGCGGCGATCAAGTTTCACATGACGGTAGTGCTTACAAAGCCAATTATTGGAATCAAAATAACAACCCAAACCAATTCGAAGGTGACCATGCACAATGGAAGAAGGTTGATGTGTGTAGCGGTGGTGGTACGCCCAATGAAGTGCCAACGGCTTCGTTAACGACTCCATCAGCCTCTGACATAATCACTGAAGGCGATAACGTGGTGTTGAGTGCAACGGCGCTAGATTCTGACGGCAGTGTTACCTCGGTTGAATTCTTCATTGATGGAACTTCAGTAGCGGTTGTAACAGCTGCACCTTTCGAAGCGGCTTGGGCTGCAACGTCTGGTAGCCATCAGGTTTCGGTTGTTGCAACAGACAATGAAGGCGCGGCTAGCTTAGCGAGCGCGGTCTCTATTTCTGTCGATTCAGTTACACCTGGAAATGAAGCGCCGACAGTATCGGTTGCGCTTTCTGCATCTTCGGTTGATGTTGGTGGTGTGGTAACGCTTACCGCAACGGCAACAGACAGCGATGGTACGGTTGATAAGGTCGATTTTTATGTGGCAGGTTCTTTAGTCGGAACGGCTGCGACAAGCCCATACACGCTTAACTACACAACCACTCAAGCGGGTTCTTTAGCGGTTTACGCAAAAGCGACTGACAATCAAGGCGCAACGACAGATTCAGCGCTGGCTTCTTTGACGGTGAATGGCGTACCAACGGTGAGCACTTGTCGACCTGATGGCTTGTATCAAACTCAAGGTGTCGATGTTCCTTATTGTACGATTTACGATGATGAAGGCCGTGAGAAAATGGGCGCGGATCACCCACGTCGTGTCATTGGTTACTTCACCAGCTGGCGTGCAGGGGATGACCCACAAGCTGCTTACCTAGTAAATGACATTCCTTGGGAACAACTCACACACATTAACTACGCTTTCGTGAGCATCGGCTCAGATGGCAAAGTAAACGTGGGTGATGTGAACGATCCGAACAACGCAGCGGTTGGTAAAGAGTGGCCGGGCGTGGAAGTTGACCCAGCATTAGGCTTCAAAGGTCACTTCGGTGCATTAGCGACAGCGAAGAAAAAACACGATGTTAAGACTTTAATCTCAATCGGTGGTTGGGCGGAGACCGGTGGCCACTTCGCCACTGATGGTAGCCGAGTGGCTGATGGTGGTTTCTATACCATGACGACCAATGCTGACGGTTCTATTAACCATCAAGGTATCGAAACATTCGCAACTTCAGCGGTTGAAATGCTTCGTAAATACCAGTTCGATGGTCTAGATATCGATTACGAATACCCGACGTCAATGGCGGGCGCAGGTAATCCGTACGATAAAGACTTTATGGAACCACGTCGTCAATACCTATGGGCTTCTTACCAAGTGTTGATGAAAGTGTTGCGTGAGAAGCTTGATGCAGCCTCTGCGCAAGATGGCAATCACTACATGTTAACGATCGCGGCGCCTTCTTCGGGTTACCTACTGCGTGGTATGGAAACATTCGATGTAACCAAATATCTCGATTACGTAAATATCATGTCTTATGACCTTCACGGTGCGTGGAACGATCACGTAGGCCATAACGCTGCGTTGTTTGATACAGGTAAAGATTCAGAGTTAGCACAGTGGAACGTATACGGCACAGCGGCTTACGGCGGTATCGGTTACCTGAATACGGATTGGGCCTACCACTACTTCCGTGGTTCTATGCCAGCAGGTCGTATTAACATCGGTGTGCCTTACTACACACGTGGTTGGCAAGGTGTAACTGGTGGTGAGAATGGTCTTTGGGGCCGAGCAGCACTGCCAAACCAAGCTGAATGTTCAGCAGGTACTGGTGAAGGCGAGAAGAACAACTGTGGCCATGGCGCAATTGGTATCGATAACATGTGGCACGATACTGATCCGAAAGGCAACGAAATGGGTGCAGGTTCAAACCCAATGTGGCATGCGAAGAACTTAGAGAAAGGCATTTGGGGTTCTTATGCAGCAGCTTACAAGCTTGATCCTGTTAACGATCCTTCAGATGTTCTAATGGGGACTTACACGCGTAACTATGACAGCGTGGCTGTTGCTCCTTGGTTGTGGAACGCAGAGAAGGGCGTATTCCTTTCAACGGAAGATAAAGATTCTATCGATGTGAAAGCCGATTACGTTATCGACAAAGAAATCGGTGGCATCATGTTCTGGGAACTAGCAGGGGATTACAACTGTTACGTACTCGATGCGAACGGTAACCGAACTTCAATCGATACAACCGAACAGGCGTGTAATAGCGGAAACGGTGAGTTCCATATGGGTAACACTATGACGAAAGCTATCTACGATAAGTTTAAGTCAGCTACTCCATATGGAAACAAGGTTGCAACGGGTGCTATCCCAACGGAAGCATTAGATATTACTGTTTCTGTAGGTGGCTTCAAAGTCGGTGATCAAAACTATCCAATTAACCCTAAGATCACGTTTACAAACAATACAGGTCAAGCGCTTCCTGGTGGTACTGAGTTCCAGTTCGATATCCCAGTGTCTGCACCTGATAACGCAAAAGATCAATCGGGCGGTGGTTTGTCTGTGATTGCTTCTGGTCACACTCGTGCCAATAATATTGGTGGTCTAGATGGTCCGATGCACAGAGTAGCGTTTACATTACCTGCATGGAAAGAGCTTCCTGCTGGTGGTGTGTATGAACTCGATATGGTTTATTACTTGCCAATTTCTGGCCCTGCAAACTATACAGTGAATGTGAATAGTGTCGATTATGCATTTAGCTTTGAGCAGCCGGATCTACCACTGGGTGATATCAGTACTGGTGGCGGTAATCCTGGTGATGGCGGTACCAACCCAGGTACATGCGATACTGCGGGTTTAGCTGTATATCCCGACTTACCTCAGAAAGATTGGGCGGGTAACCCAAGCCACGCAAACACGGGCGACCAAGTGGTTCATAACGGTAGTGTTTACCAAGCAAACTGGTGGACAAGTGCCGAGCCGGGAAGTGACGGCAGTTGGACCAAAGTGTGCTCTTAATTTAATGCTAAGCAATGTATTTATAGACAATAGAGCGTAGTAATAGGTAATAAATGCGAATGCTTTTAAGTCGATTTATCAGAGCTTTAGTATAAATTAAGTTATCAATTTAAACGTAAAATCAAAACGCCGAACTGAATCCAGTTCGGCGTTTTTGCTATAAGTCACAGATTGCACATGAAGAGCGCTATTAATATCGACTATCGTTCAGTAAAATCGATAAATGTGATATAAAACAATCTACTTATAAAAACAATAGCGTTACCTAAAATTTAAAAGCTATGAGGTGATTTTGAAAGTAAGACGTAAGTATATCCTCAACTTTTCCATCGTGTTGGCCCTCGTATCTTTGGTCCTCTCTGCTATTCAATTTAACCGAACCAAAGAATCACTTTTAGAGTCTAATCAATTCTTCTTCCGTACTATTGTAAACGCAAGCTACGACATCGTAGATACTACCGTTAACGAAGCTATTAAAACCTATCTCAAAGGTGTGACTGATACTGTCGCTTCTCACACACTAGGTGTCACTCCAGAACAAGAAGTTAAAGAAGTCATCCGAATTGCTAACGAATTGGTGATTGGAGAGTCAGGTTATATCTATTTGATGTCACCACAAGGTGTCCACCTGTATCATCCGTTTTTACAAGGGCAAAATCGCGCGCATTTAACCCATATTCAAGCGCAACTGACCTCAAAGTCTGGAATGACTCAGTATTCTCATGCTAATCCACATGAAGTCGGCAAGCGTGCGAAGGTCGCGTATTCAGTGAGGCTACCGAGTGGTAATACATTGGTGGCGACCACTTATAAAGATGAACTCATGTACTTGGTCGATCTCGAAGCGCTTAAAGATAAACTAAGAAAGTATTCATATGGCGATAGTGGTTATGTATATATTGTTGATTTGCAAGGCGAGCTAGTCCTCCGACCCAATTTTGAACACGAACACTTGAAAGCCTTAATTGGTTATTCATCAGAGTTGCTCATCGATAAGGTCGTTGCTGAGCCTGAAGGGCATTTTAGTTACTCAATTTCAGATGACAACGGTACGACAAACAAAAACATTTTCTATAAGTTCTACCCATATCTGAATTGGATCATTTCTGCTGGAGTTTTGGAGCAAGAGCTCAATAAGAACCACAGTTTATTGCTAGCTAGTTTGATGACCTTGGTTATAAGTTTGCTTAGCATCATCGCCGTTTTGGTGCTTTACCTGCGGCACCGTCATTTAAAGATCTTAGATGTAGCTAGCTTAGATTATCTTACGGGGTTGAGTAATCGGCGGGACTTTATTTCTCAGGTTAAGATGAGAATTTTAGAGTGTTCGCCTTATCCGTTAAAAGGTGTTGGTATCATTCTTCTAGATATTGACCATTTTAAATCGGTAAACGATCTACACGGGCATAATGAAGGCGATAGAGTGATCTGTGCCGTTGCAAAAGTATTGAAGCAATTTGCAAATGAAAATCGTCTAATTGCTCGCTATGGCGGTGAGGAATTTATCTTTGTGACTTTTGATTGCAATGAATATCAATTGTACGAGTTGTCGGAAGAGCTTAGGCGTAGCGTCGAAAAAATTGAGGGGTTAGTGTTACCTGTAACGGTCAGTGTTGGGTGTCGCTATGCAAATGCACTGTTCCACATAGAAGGCACGATAGACCAAGCTGACAAAGCACTTTATCAAGCGAAAAAGAATGGACGCAATAACACACAGGTGTACAGAGAGAGTCAATATCGTATTGTCTGCCATTGAAGTTTTCTAAAATTGATAAGCATGAAAAAGCCCAAATAGAACGTTCTATTTGGGCTTTTTTAGAATTGTTTGAAAGTGCTAGCCGTTAATCTAAGCTTTTGCTGCTTTCATCGCTTCATTTTTTTTTTCCTTTTGCATTTTTGCAAGGAAGTAGATGTTCACACAAGCGATGAAACCGTTGGTTGCAACCACTGGCCATGCATCAATCATAACGCCGTATGCTGTGAATAGAGTACAGCCAACAAAGTTAAGGACACGCAGACGCACGATATCTTTCATTGTTAATGAAATTGCGACCATAATAGATGCCGCGTAACCTAAAATTTCAACCATATTGAATTCCATTGTGTGACCCTCTTAAATTTGCCGATGCTTTATCGGTACCAATTCTTCTCTTCATGAGATGATTGAGGAAGCTCCGTGCCCCGAATGGTTTGGTTATGTTTAACTAAGTTTACTATACCGAGTCTATTTCTGTGGTTAAACCCCCAAAATGAGTAGAAGTGAAGGTTAGCGATTACGCAAACGTTTAATGATCTTTCTATTAATATAATTACTGTTTATGTTGAAGGTCAAATTGATAATTATTCTTGTATAGGAAAGGAAGCCGCGAATGATAAAACGATTCATATGTGCAACAAAAGGCGTAAATAAAGTCGCGTTGTTGGCTTTGATAGCGATTGGACTGACAGCGTGTACAACCAATGAAACGACTCCAACTCACAATTATGGCGTGGTGACCAGTGGTGACTTTGATTTCATGAAGCATGGGGTAGTCACGTACTCATGGCATCCCGAATCAGAGCAAGTGTACCTTTCTGAAAAATATGACAAGACGGTCGTCACTGATCTTGTACGCGAAGCGATTAAAGAACAACTTTCATTGAAAGGTTATCAGTTGAAATCCGGGGCTGGTGATGTCGTAGTGGGTTTTGGATTAGCTGAAGAGTCTGAACTGAACGATGAATCGATCTTTGATGCGATTCAGCTATCTACAGGTGTGCCATTTTATAGTGATGATGGAAAGGTAAGCGAGAAAGGATCTTTGTATATTGCTTTTTTTGTTCCTAATTCGGAAGTTATACAGTGGCAAGCACTGGCGCAGTCTGGTATCCAACCTGATTTAGAGCCGAGCGAAAGCAAACAGCGGGTTATGGGCTTTGTTGAAATGTTATTTAGACGTATGCCCGAGAGGTAAAGCGAAGTGTTGAATGCATTCATTGAGTCAATCGTTTTTGTGTAAAAAACGGACAGGTCGCAGATTATACTTTTTTATTTGTAACGAACCGTACAAATACGTAAAGCAACGTAAAGTTCGCGCTTCTTTTGCTAGCATTTGTCTATACTGAACAAAACGTTAACTTAGGTTTAATTCAATGAAACGGTTCTCAAAATACTCTCTCCCTCTATTAAGTATGTTCATTGTAAGTAACGCAGCGATCGTAGCAAATACTGCTGTCGCGGCACCTTCTATAGTACCAAGCCCACCTAGCCTAGGCGCAAAAGGGTATGTGTTAATTGATTTTAACTCTGGTGATGTGCTGGTAGAAAAAAACGCACACACTAAGTTGAACCCAGCGAGTTTAACCAAGCTTATGACCAGTTATGTGGCTGGACAAGAGATGAAACGAGGTAACATCTCTGCGGATGATCAGGTGCGAATTAGCGAAAACGCATGGGCGAAAAACTTCCCTGATTCTTCAAAAATGTTCATCGAAGTGAACACTGATGTCGCGATGATGGATCTTTACCGTGGCTTGATTATTCAATCAGGGAACGATGCGAGTGTTGCGATTGCAGAACATGTTGCTGGCTCACAAGATGCATTTGTTGACTTGATGAACTCTTGGGCAGCTTCGCTAAAACTGGAAAATACCCATTTTGCGAATGCACATGGTTTAGATGCGGACGATCTCTATTCAACGCCTTATGATATCGCTCTATTAGGCCGTGCGATTATTCGCGATTTACCGGATGTGTATGGTTTATACAGCGAACGCTCGTTTAGCTACAACAAGATTACACAACACAACCGCAATGGCTTATTACGTGATAGAAGCTTGACGGTCGATGGCATGAAAACAGGCTACACCTCTGGTGCCGGCTACAGTTTAGCGAGTTCGGCGACACAAGGTGAGATGAGACTTATTGCGGTTGTGATGGGCGCATCAAGCGTTAAGAGTCGTGAGTCAGACAGCAAACAATTGTTGAGCTATGGTTTTCGTTTCTTCGATACGCTAAACCCTCATCAAGGCGGTGACCAAGTCGCTGAAGAGAAGGTGTGGTTTGGTGCTCAAGATACGTTGAAGCTAGGCGTTGCAGAAGATACGTTTATTACGCTGCCTAAGTCAGACAGCAAAAAGTTAACGGCATCGATTGAACTAATATCTGAACTGAAAGCCCCGATTTCAGAAGGCCAAACCTTAGGCGTTGTTCATTACACCGTTGATGGTGAAGATGTTCAAACTCAACCTTTGATCGCGTTGGAAGCGGTAGAGCAGGCTGGCTTGTTCAAACGCTTGATGGACTACGTAAAGCTATTTTTTGCTAGTCTGTTCTAAATCGAGGCTAGTCTGTTGTAAAGCGAGATAGTGGCGACAAGTCGCGATGGAAAACCATAAATAGTATGGGCGTTGTGAGTAAATCACAGCGCCTATTTTTATTTCTACATCAATCAAAACACTGCGCCGCACTATCTTTATTAGCCGTAGCGGTCGGTTTCGATTACTATACGCAAAATTTAGCAGCGTAGTCACTTATGACGATTGAGATAAAGAACGTAACCGAACCCGAAGTAACATGTGCTAATTGTCAGGCATGCTGTTGCCGTTTAGAGGTTATGATCATCACAGATACAGGCGTACCTGAAGAGCATATCGCTTATGATGAATGGGGCGGCGAAACGATGTTGCGACTCGACGACGGTTGGTGTTCTGCTGTAGATAGAGAAACACTGATGTGTACTATTTACGAAAACCGACCTTGGATCTGTCGTGAATTCGAAATGGCCTCTTTTGAATGTGTTGATCAGCGCAAGGATGTAATGGGTTAAGACTTTATCTTAGCTATCGATGTTAGTTGAGCTCTAACTGTTCTTAGAGCTTTAACTATTCCTTGCGCTCAAATACTTCGCAAGAAAATCGATAAACACTCGGATTCTTTGGGGCAAATAATCGCTCGCATGATACACCACGTACATTGGTAGCTGGTTATTACTCCAATCTTCCAATAACCTTTTTAGTTCTCCTTTCTCAACATACTCTTTGCCCATCCAATCCGGTAAAGCAACAATACCTAAACCTTGTCGAGCCATTTTAAGTAGCATATCTGGGCTATCTGAAGTGAATATTTGATTTACTTTAATGGTATTAGTTTTGTCGCTCTTGTCGGTAAAACGCCATTCATTCGCAGGGCTCATCAGGGAGTAGGTTAAGCATTGGTGTTCGCTCAAATCTTGTGGATACAGAGGAATCCCTTGTTTTTCTAGATAATCTGGTGATGCGAAGTAGTGAACTTTGTTGTTAAACAAGAAGCGTGCTTTTAGCCCTGAGTCTTTGAGTTGTGACGCGCGTATGGCAACATCAATATTGTGTTCATTAAGGTTGACGATGCGGTCATCGATGCTGAGGTTAATGCGGATACCTGGGTGCTGTTCAATGAAAGCTTGAAGCGGCTCACTGAGTAACATCGATGAAAAAGCACTTGGCGCAGATATCTTAAGCTCACCTTCCACGGATTCTGTTTCACGCTTGAGCCTACTTTCTATGGTAGACATCTCTTCGAGTAAACGGGAGCAATAAGTCAGGTAGTCTTTGCCTGCATGGGTTAGGGATATTTTGCGACTGTTTCGCTGAAACAGCGTCATTCCTAAATCACTTTCTAACCACGCAATCTTTTTACTTACGGCACTTTGTGTCACGTCGAGTTTATTGGCAGTAGCAGTAAAACTGTTCAGCTGCGCAGTTTCCACGAAGATACGAATACACTCAATTTTATCCATTCTAGTTGTCCTATACCTTGTACCTAAACCCAATCATTCCAAATTGGAATCCTAACTATCATAAAACTAGCATTTATCGTTCTATTTATGAATGGTTAAATGATTCCACTACGTTAATGATTCTTAAGAAAGGTGGCAACATGAGTACAGTAGTGAGTGTATTACTAGTGGTGTTCTTTTTATTGGCGAGTTCAATCAAGACAATTGCTTGGCAAAAGAAAGTGTTTGAAATCCAGCTTGGCTTTTTTAAAAGCTATGGATTAAATCGCGTCATCATGTTTCTAGTTGGCATGGTTGAGTTTACTGGAGCTGTATTGTTGCTCTGTGCTTTGGTTGGTTTAGCACCTGAACATACGCAACTGATGGGAGGTTTGATATTAGCGAGTACTTCACTAGGGGCGATTTACTTTCATTTGAGATTCGATACGTGGAAGGATGGTATTCCCGCGATGGTTACTCTGTTGGGTTCTGGCTTCTTGGTCATTGCATCGTACTAAGTTTATTCGACATGTAGCGATAGCTATGAGAGGCAAAGGAAATAAGAGTAGGGCACGAAGCCCTACCAAATGGAAACGGTTTAGAACTCAGAAGGTACTTCAAACTCGAGCCATTCACCGGTTGTTGGGTGAATCAGTTTTAAGTAGCCAGCGTGAAGGTGTAAACGCTCACGTTTGTATCCGTATAAGTCGTCACCACGAATCGGTACACCAAGGCCTGACGGGTGAGCACAGTGTACGCGCAGCTGGTGGGTTCGTCCTGTTTTAGGGTACAAGTGAACCTTG
The DNA here is from genome assembly GCF_041466065.1 of Vibrio sp. 10N.239.312.C11. Lineage (NCBI taxonomy): Bacteria > Pseudomonadati > Pseudomonadota > Gammaproteobacteria > Vibrionales > Vibrionaceae > Vibrio > Vibrio sp. 10N.239.312.C11. The sequence goes on along the minus strand of NZ_JBFSRZ010000014.1, from coordinate 74,922 downwards.
GTTTTGCCATTGTTGGTGCTGACCGCTTCCCAATGAGTTTCAGCATTACGTCCATGTTCATGGCAAACCAATTGTCTTGGTCTGTCTGTTATGTCGCCGCGCAAGGGCAAGCTGATATCGCCAGATTTGCCGTCGATTTCACCATCTAACAGAGCTGTATATCGTTTCTCTACGGTTCTATCAATGAACTGCTTCTGGATGTGTTTATTGGACTCTGCGGTCAGCGCCAAGATCAATAAGCCTGACGTCGACATGTCCAATCGATGGATAATCAAAGGGCCTGTTGCATCGGGATAACGCGCTTTAATACGGGTATAAACAGAGTCTTCGATAAACTTACCAGGAACCGACAAGAACTCCTCGGGTTTATTCACCACCACGATCTCGTCATCTTCATAGACAATATCAAACGACTTACCAACCGCAGGGTTCACGATAAGCGGGTTCTCTTCTAATTCGATGCCGTTTAGCTGGTGGTCGAGGATCTCGAAGCTTTTACTTTGGCAAACCGGGTACAGGTTTGCGTGCTGGCGAATGACAGCCGTTGGAGGCAATCCCCACCAAAACTCAGACAATGCTAATGGCTGAAAGCCGTGTTCAAAAGCAAAATTAAGCAGCTTAGGTAGGCAGCAGTCGCCAGAGCCTTCAAGAGCGTCTTTGCCATCTAACAATTCAAGCAGGTTCTTTGATTCGAGAGCTTGGTTGTTAAAGCGATAATGAGACAACCGTTGCGCTTCTAATTCGGCTGAGATCGCTTGGTACTCTTGCTTGCGGCTCGTGAGTTCGCTTTCGATAGCATCAACTTGCGACTGGCGTTCTGCGATCTTTTGTTTCCACTCGATTCTAAGTGCTTTTAAGTCGCGTTTCTCTTGGCTGCTTTGATTGCCCAGTTGTTTGAGCAAATTCGCTGCTGACTCTAGATTCCCCAATGCCTTTTCTTGATTGGCTTGTTCTCTGAGTTCGTTACGCTGAGATTTGTTTGCTGCCATGGCTAATTGAAAGGCTTCGATAGCTTGTGCTGATTCGATTTTTAACTCTTCAAATTCAGCCAATAATGCGTCTAGGTTGTGCGACTGTTGTAGTTTTTCAATGTCATCCGCTAGTTGCGATTGGCGAGCAAGGTTTGCACTGTTGTGAGATTGAAACTGTTCTGAATCGAAGGCTGATGGAACAAAGTTAATGTTGTTTAACTGAGAGGCCAAAGACGGATATAACTGCAAACCTGAAAACGCAGAAAGGTAACCTAGCTCTTGTGTAGTTGGGTTCTGAACAAGAAGCACGGCGTAGAGGTTGCCTTGCGATGTTTCATTCACACCGCAGTCGAGTAACGACTGCTGAAGTTGCTGCATGGCAAACTCACACGTTGGATGTGGTGTGTAGTAGTACGGAAACGTAAAACGAGTCGGTAGCGGTAAGTCTACATTCGTATTGTCGTTTTTTAGGTGCAGTGGTGTGTATTGAGCAAGGTTTGCTGACATGAAGATCAAACTCTATGGCTGTTCAGTTAGAGTTCGGTATTGTTGTCGAAATGAAGGCAAATGAGAAGCCAAAGCGAAAGATAAATCGGCTTTGGCTTCATTTAGTTGCTTGTGCTTATCCGAAGCGCGTCCGAGCTTGATTGAAACTCGATCAGTTCGAGTGTTCTAGCTCTAGTTGCTCGGCTTTTTGGTAAGCAGGGTGGCTCGTTAAAAGATCACCGTATTTAGCAATGTTAGGGTAGAGCGCAGTGGCACCGAAGTTACCCACGATTTCTACGATGAACGACATCATGAAATCGGCACCCGTCAGAGTATCAGCAACAAGGTAAGTTTTACCTTCAAGCGCTTCGTTGACAAAGGTTAGGATCTTTTGGTTTTCATCATCAGCGTAGCCGCCAAGGAAATTAGTCTCGCAACCGTCTTTCATCACAAAGATTTTAAGTAGCATTGGCAGAATACCAGAGCTTTCAGCGAAGTGAAGCCACTGTGAGTATTCCACGTAGTCAGCGGTGCCGCGCACTGGTGCGAACTTGCCTTGACCGTATTTGTCGATTAGGTACTCGGTGATAGCACCAGATTCGCTGATCACGACGCCATCGTCTTCAATAACCGGAGATTTACCAAGAGGATGAACGGCCTTCAATTCTGGTGGCGCTAGAAACGTTACACTGTCTCGTTGGTATGGTTTGATTTGGTAATCTACTCCAAGCTCTTCCAATAGCCAGATGATGCGTTTTGAGCGAGATTTGTTTAGGTGATGCAAAGTAATCATGATTTTACCTAGTTAACTGGTTCAGTTTTTGAATTTATTTAGCTTCGTTTGTTTTGATAACAAGCTTACCGAAGTTTTGGCCTTCCAATAGACCCATGAATGCTTGTGGCGCCTCGTCTAGGCCTTCAACTAGGTGCTCACGGTAGTGCATCTTGCCTTGAGACAACCATTCTGTCATTTGAACAGCAAACTCATTGTAACGGTGTGCGTAATCATCAAAGATAATGAAACCTTGCATCTTAATACGCTTGACCAAAAGAGTGCCCATAAGGCTAGACATGCGATCTGGGCCTTCAGGAAGTGATGTCGCATTGTATTGTGAAATAAGGCCACAAACAGGAATGCGAGCACCAGTGTTAAGCAACGGCATTACCGCATCGAACACCTTGCCGCCAACGTTTTCAAAATAAACGTCGATGCCGTTGCTACATGCTTTAGCCAGTTGCTCCGCGAAGTCGTCGGCTTTGTGGTCGATACATTCATCAAAACCAAGCACTTCTTTCGCGTACTGACATTTCTCTTGACCACCAGCAACGCCAATGACACGACAGCCTTTTAATTTTCCGATTTGGCCAACGGTTGCGCCTACTGCACCTGTTGCAGCCGCAACGACTAGAGTGTCGCCTTCTTTAGGTTGGCCGATATCAAGTAAGCCCATGTACGCAGTAAAGCCTGGCATACCCATGATGCCTAGTGCGTAAGAAGGGTGTGTTGGCTCTTTACCTAGTTTGATTAGGCCTTCACCATCAGACACACCAAGATCTTGCCAACCGGTGTAAGCCAGTACCCATTCGCCAACTTCAAAATCGCTATTGTTTGACTCTTCAACCTGACACACGGTTGCACCGACCATCACTTCATCAATCGCAACAGGGTCTGCGTAAGATTTAGCATCGCTCATTCGGCCACGCATGTACGGGTCTAGAGAAAGGTAAACTGAGCGAAGTAACATCTCGCCGTCTTTAATTGTTGGTGCGGCTACTGTCTCCAAACGGAAGTTATCTTGAGTCGGTGCGCCTACTGGGCGAGAAGCCAATACGATGCGGCGGTTGTCTTGTTGAGTCATTGGGTATCCTTAATTTTATATTATGTTTATTTAGAATTAGACCAGTCGTCTAGCCTTGTTGTCTAAAAATCCCGCCGTCATCAAATGATAAGAGGGCGGGTTATCTGTCGTTAGTAAAGACTAAACACAGTACGTGGTTAGTTTTTACCTTTTAAAATCTGTTGGGTTAGGTTTAAAGCTGATTCTAAGCTACGTGAACTCTGGCTTAGTTTGCTTAATAAGCTTGCGCCTAACCACATAGAATATAGATTTTGAGCGGTTTCTTGGCTCTCTTCAACCTTTATCGAGCCATCATCAATACCACCGACAATGCACTGCTCGATGGTATGCGTCACTTTCTCAGCACCTTTCAATAGCGCTTGGCGCATAGGGTCAGAAAGATCAGAAACTTCGGCGCTGAGCTTAACGACTAAGCATTTATGAGCGTTACAAGTACCGTTTTCAATCTGTGACCATCGAGTGAAATAACTGATAATTCTCTGGTAATGGTTGCCTTCACCATGAACCAAAATAGTTTCAACTCTGCTGATGTAGGTCTCAAAATAGTGCTGGATCAGAGCCTCGCCAAATTGCTCTTTAGATTTAAAGTAGTGGTAAAACGATCCTTTTGGAACATCCGCTTCTTTAAGCAATTGCGATAAGCCAACGCCGTTAAAGCCGTTGTTCACTATTAATTGGTAGCCAACATCTAAAACATGCAGGCGTGTGTCGTTCGTTTTATCGTTCATGGGTTTACTATAAGTTAAATTAGACCAGTCGTCTAGTGTTCGGTTTTTGAAGGTATACTCCGTCGTTACAAAAGTGGCTTCAACTATTCAATTATTCAATTATTCAAACGTTCACATATAAAAAAGCCCCAACATAGCTCGTATGTTAGGGCTTAAATCAGTCTCTTCAATTATTTGATAGAGATTAACTCAACATCAAAAATCAGTGTTGCTGATGGTGGGATAGGGCCTGAACCACCTTTACCGTAAGCCAATTGGCTTGGGATAAACAGACGAACTTTTTGGCCTTCGACCATGTAAGTCAAACCTTCTTGCCAGCCCTTGATTACTTGCTTAAGAGCAAATGAGATTGGCTCACCACGATCAACAGAGCTGTCGAAAACAGTGCCGTCGATAAGTGTACCGTGGTAATGAACCGTTACTTTGCTGTTCTTAGTTGGGTGCTCTGTACCAGTACCTTCTTCAAGAACTAGGTATTGAAGACCACTTTCAGTCGTAACAACCCCTTCTTTAGCGCCGTTTTCGATGAGGAATTGTTGGCCTTGTTCGATATTTTCTTCGCCAGATTTATGGTTCATCCAAGTGCGGTAGATCATGAAGCCAGCCAAAATAAAGACAATGACCGGGATGATAAATTTAGACATAGTAAAACCTATTTATTGTTGATTTTTTATAGAGAAAAGCCGTTACGGCTGAGTCAAAAGGTAGTTGATCGTTTTTGCGATACCTTGAACATCTTGGTGACCTGCTGTGAGTACTTGGTATTTACCGTTGATGATAAATGTTGGTACTGAGTTGATTTGACCTTTTACTGAGATCTCTTCAGCTTTCTTTACGTAGTCAAATAGAGCGACTTGCTGCTCTTTGTTCAGTTGGTATGGGCTAACCAGACCACGAGAAGTGAACGCAGTCTCTAGAGCTTGTTGACGTTGTTCAGGAGTCGCATCTGCACCCATTTGAACCGCAGCAAATAGGTCGTCCATGAACGCGTGGTCAGGTGTCGCATCAAGTTGCATTACTGCTGTGTAGTAGATCATTGCGCTGATTTGAGCACTTTCATTGAACGTAACGTGCATCTTGCCAATAGTTTGGTCTGTTAGAGATTCGATCTCTGGAATTGCACTTTCCATTTGACGGCAGTGACCACAATTTAGAGAGAAGATTTCAGTGATCGGAGACAGGTTAAATTCAGTTAGAGCAGTAGGCAGCGCTTCGTATTGGACGCCTTTCTGTGGCTCGTCTGTTTCACTACAACCCGCGATAATCAGTACGGCAGCAAGTGCTGTGATGAATTTAGTAAATGGTTTAAACATAATGTTTGCTCTAGCGTTGAGAAGTCGTGAGATTCTAACTATTTAGTACGAATTGGAAAACAATTATAAGGTAAATAAATGCAAACAGTTGGAACGGGCGGGCGATGACAGGCGAGTTGACGGTTAACTGTGATCAAAAACACTTTTTTGGGACGTGCTTTCTTTTCGTATAAAGTTTTTGTCTAAAGTTTTTCTCTCAGTGCCGATATAGACATTAGTGAATGGTTTATCTGCATAAGTGGTTGGTGAAGTAATGAGATATTTAGCGATAATGTTAAGCATAGCTTTGGCTGGGTGCGAAACTACGTTACCAACGGGGTTATTCGGTGAGGATATGTTACAAACTGCACCGAAAACTGATTACGACATTATGTACCCTGAATGGGGGGTGGTTCAAACCACTCATCAGCAAGGAACTATTACCACTAACTACGGACGTGGCGTTTCGACCAATGATCCACTGGAAGTCTTTTTAAGACAAAACCGTATCGATTTTGAAGTTTTACCTGGCAACCATGTGATGGTAAAGCTTGTACAGCATGTGAACTTTAAAACAGGTTCGACATCTCCTGAACCCGCTTACAACAATTGGTTGGACACGTTAGGCAGCTATCTTTCTCGACGCCAAGACATTGATGTCGTCATTGAAGGGCACACGGATAATACAGGCAGTGATCGTGTTAATGATCCGCTCTCTGAACAGCGCGCAAAAGAAGTGAAAGCTCGCTTAGAAAGTAACTATGTTTCGAGTCGTGCTATTTACACCCGCGGTTTCGGTGAGTACGTTCCCGCGTGTAACAACGCTTCAGTACAAGGTAAAGCCTGTAACCGCCGTGTAGAGTTGATGCTGATTGTGGCGAAATAGATGCGAGAAGCTTGATTCTTTGAATCGAAAGAGCGTATCGATTACAGACATAAAAAAATCCCTCATGAAGAGGGATTTTTTGTATTTAGCTTGTGTTGCTTTTTCCGCTTATGCGAACTGATTTTCTAAGTAAGATACGATATCTGAAGATTCGTACATCCACTCAGTTTTACCGTCTTTCTCGATACGTAGACAAGGAACTTTCACACGACCGCCGCCAGCTTCAAGCTCTGCACGGTGTTGTTCGTTGTTTTTTGCATCACGAAGTTCAAACTGAACAGACTGACGTTTCATCGAGCGTCGTACTTTTACACAAAATGGACATGCCTCGAATTGGTACAACGTGTGCGTTTTTGCCTGCTCGTTCACTTTGCTTTGTTCTTCTTGAGAACGCTTCACACCGCGTGGGCTGAAAACAAAATTCAACAACAAGATGACGCGACCTAAAAACCAACGGATAAACTTCATAACTCTCTCTACATATTTAAAATTAGCGTTACAATTTGCAGCATTATATACACAAGTTTTGTCAGATGCTCGCAACAAACCGCTAATATCTATTTTGTCCGTTCGATCGTGTGAGACTTCGCCACATTTAGCCCTAAACGTTTGGACAGTCGAGTCAGGTTTGCTCGGTCTGTTTTCAGAACTCGCCCTGCTTGCGCCCAGTTAAAGTTGGCATCTTCCAACACCTCAGTGATGATGCTGCGTTGAAAATTATCGGTAGCGCCACGTAAACCTGCAGATAGGTCGATCGTTGGTGTTGATAAAGGTGTGTTTTTTACCGGTGTCGTCGCTATAGGCTGATCTTGGTCGAGTGGGCCACAATCTTCTTTAGTGATTGTCACGAGGTTTTTGTTGGTGCTACGAGCTAATGCTTTTAGTGCCGAGCGGCTAATCACGTGCTCAAGCTCACGTACGTTACCTGGCCAACCGTAACGGTTTAAAAATACCAGTACATCAGAGCGGAATTTAACTTGGTTGATACCAAGTTTACGACGTGCCTGTTCTAGGAAGAAGCCTGCTAGCAAGCTGATGTCGTCACCTCGGTCTTTCAGAGCTGGCACTGCGATAGGGTACACACTCAATCGGTGGTATAAATCGGCTCTGAATCGACCGTCTTCAACTTCTTGCTTTAAGTCTCGGTTGGTTGCAGCTAAAACACGAACATCAATAGTTTGAATGTTGTCTTGGCCTACAGGTTGGATTTCGTTGTTTTGCAGTGCACGCAATAGCTTACTTTGTGCTGCTAAAGGCAATTCACCAATTTCATCTAAGAATAGCGTGCCGCCATCGGCTAGAGCAAACTTACCTAAGCGGTTTTTGTCTGCACCAGTAAACGCGCCACGAACGTGACCAAATAGTTCACTCTCTACCAAGTTCTCAGGAATAGCTGCACAGTTGACATAGACGAGTGGGTTACGTTTACGCTGCGATTGGTGATGCAGGGTTCGAGCAACGAGCTCTTTACCAACACCTGTATCACCATGAATCAGAATATTAAATTCAGAGGGTGCGACAACCGCGATATCGTTTTTAAGCGCGACCATGGTGTCACTATTACCAATCAATTCGCCGCCGTCACGTTCCCACGCTTCAACATTCAGCTCTTCCAGTAATTGCTTTGACTGTTTTGCTTGATGTTCAAGTTGCGAGAAAGTCATCGCCATTTGCATCGTAGAGGCAGCAATAGCAGCGAGAACTTCTAGGTTCCGAGCAGGAATATTCGCGAAGACATCAGGTTTTAGGCTGTCGAGGGTTAGTACCCCTAACAATTTGTCACCAAAAAGAAGAGGCAAACCCATACAGGCATGCATAGGCAAATCGCCGTCGTGGTCGATCAGTAAGCCATCGAAAGGATCAGGCAATGAGCTATCCGCATCAAAACGAACTGGAGAACGCGATGCACAAATCGCATCAAAACGTGGATGTTCTGAAATAATAAAGCGGCGACCGAATGTATCTCGACTGAGCCCTTGCATTGCGATGGGTACTAGCGTGTCGCCTTGAAGGCTTAAAAGTGCGACACAATCACACGTTATGGTTTTACGAATGGCATCGATTAAGCGATTGAAACGGTCTTGATCGTTCACACCGCTGGCTAAACCAATGGTCATTTCCATGAGAGTGGATGCTGAGATATCTTGCATAAAGGGCTCATACTGTTTGTATTTTTATACATGGTAGAGTCTTTATGACATAAAAAAAAGGTCTTTTTGACTAAAGTTTGAAGAGAGTTTTTGAAGGGATGCTAGGCACAACAAGCTTTCGCATGTTGGCACCGTTTGTGCAATGTGTCCATTGCGTGTTGTCTATATGACTGAATATCTGACCTATCATTGATTTGAATCAATTAATGCGAATTTATCAGTCCACGTAATTCTCATAAAAATAGTAGCCAAAGAGCTCATTGAGAAAGAATTAATATAAAGTCATCTTTAAATAAAATTAGTCAATTTGACATGAAAGGTCAAAAGACTAAGTGTTCGGAGTAAATCAATGCTAAACAATCTACATATCAACATCATCAAATCGACGATTCCTCTTTTAGAAAGCGCAGGCCCTGCTTTAACTCAACACTTCTATCAACGCATGTTCACGCATAACCCTGAATTGAAAGATATCTTCAATATGACTCACCAAAGAACAGGTCGCCAAGGTGTCGCACTGTTTGAAGCTATCGCGGCTTATGCAAAGAACATCGAAAATCTAGCAGCGTTAACCTCAGCGGTTGAGCGTATTGCACAGAAACACACAAGCTTTAATATTCAACCAGACCATTACCAAATCGTTGGTCTTCACCTAATTGAAACACTGCGTGAATTAGCTGCTGATGCATTCACCCCAGAAGTAGAAGAAGCGTGGACTGCCGCTTACCTATTCTTAGCGCAAGTATTTATCGACCGTGAAGCAGAGCTTTACCTACAGCGTAAGCAAGCGGTAGGTGGCTGGGAAGCAGCACGTACTTTCGTGATTGCAGATAAGATTGAAGAATCAGCTCTAGTAACAAGCTTCATCCTACAACCAAAAGATGGCGGTGACGTTCTGGATTACACTCCAGGTCAATACATCGGTATCGAAGTGAAACCTGAAGGTGCTCAGTACAGCGAGATCCGTCAATACTCACTATCAGACAAGCCAAACGGCAAGCAGTACCGAATTTCTGTGAAACGTGAAGGCCAAGGTCAAGAGACTCAAGGCGTAGTATCGAATCACATGCACGATACTGTTGCTATCGGTGATGAAGTTAGCCTATACGCACCAGCGGGTGACTTCATGTATCAAGAGCGCAGCAAGCCAGTAACGCTTATCTCTGCAGGTGTGGGTGTAACACCAATGCAATCAATGCTTGAGTTCTTAAACAACCAGCAGAAAAACGAACCTGTATTGTACCTTCACGCTTGTGAAAACGTAGGTCAACACTCTTTCACGACTCGCGTTAAAGATATTGTTGCCGATAAAGGTTGGGAAGCGAAAACGTGGTACATGAACAAAGGCGAGTCTGCGTGTGAGAACACACATGAAGGTCAAATGGATCTAGCATCTATCTCTGACACCAACGGCTTGGAAGAGAGCGATTTTTACATTTGTGGCCCTGTTGGCTTCATGAAGAACATCGTAGAACAGCTAGATGCACTTAAAGTCGACCGTTCTCGCGTCCACTACGAAGTCTTTGGCCCTCACGCCGATTTCTAATCGTAGTCGCCTGATCTATTAATTCCTTGCCTATTCAAAGGCCTCACAGTGTGAGGCCTTTTTTCGTTTGGTTTGTCCAGCGAGAGACAATTGGATATTGGAGTAGGGGGTGATCAAGGTAAGATCTTCTGGCGTTCGTTTTAAGAACGCTTAACCTTTTTGGACATGTAATCAGAATCAAAAAACTCAGGCCAGTACATTTTCACATAACCGCCTGCCACCCAAATCACTAGGATGGTCGCGATGGTTAATTCAAAGAAGCCGAATTTATGCAGCCAATACCATTGTGGGTATTCAGCACCGAAAAATGTGGTTAAGCGGTGCATAGCAATGGCGCTGATCACGGACGGGAAGGTGACGGCTGCAATCGAAGGTTGGAACTTAAGACGCATTAGACGGATGTAACATAAGTAAATCAATAGAGTCATGGTGATAGCAATGCCAGCCAATGCTCCTGTCAGAATCGGATCTGGGTTGTCGAAGTTCACCAAGTAAGCGGCTAAAGATAAGTTAACCGGAGCCGCCATGATTGCGAGTGTTGGTCTTGCTCGACGTGGCAGGTTTCCTTCGAATACCAAGCGGTACAACACCACTGGCAGCATTAGGAAATAGATACCGATACAAGTGGCCGCCAGTGTCTCTGAAAAAACGGTGTGTCCAAACTGTGTACCTGCTAAGGAACTGCTGATTAACCCCACGGGATACAGGAACCAACTCGGCACAATGTTCGACATTTTGAAATTGAGGATCTGGAAACTAAAGAACAACACCATCATGGTAAAATGCAACAACAACGCGCAGAACCAGACTGGATAGGCGATTATTGGAGATATCTCGGCGAGATAGTCACATAGAATCAATAACGCCATGCTCATCGGCGCCATTAAGCTTCCGCTAAGTGGATGGCGAATGTCATTGATAAAAGTATCAAAACTTGTGAGATAACGAAGTAAAACGGGCAGCAATAACAGTGCGCCAAACGCAGCAAGGTAAGGACGAATGAGCTCACCAACCCCTGGCAGATATAATGCCCAAGCTTGCCCCAGCCCTATAACGCCAAGTGCTAAAGACGCCTGAGATGGTGGAACATTCTTTACTTGGGTTAATCTTCTCCAGTTCAACGACTTGCTCCACTCAGTTAAATGTAGAACGTATACTCTAATCAAAACGTTCAGTCATGCTCACAATCGGTGTTGTTAGGCATGTAAATAATTTCGTGGATAATAGCAAGTTTAACGTTTGCTTTTAAGGTTTTGATTCGAAATTGATATATAAAGCGCGATGAAAGTGTTTTTGATTTTCTTGAGTGTTCTATAAATATTGAGCTTGGTTTGCTTATTGTAGTAGTGGAATTTGACTGTATTAGTGGAACTTAACGAGTTACGTTTAAGTCCCACATTTGAACTGAAGTTTTCAATGTAATTAACGAATTTCCTCTTGCTGAGGGAGATCTTGCTGTCTTAGTTTCTCGTTTTTCAGCGTACGGTTAAGTAGTTGGCTGTAAATTGGCTGACCACCTAACATCTGAGCAATGATTACCGCGCCTAAGCAGGTGATGATCAACGGTAGGATCAGGTAGTAGTTATTGGTCATTTCAATAACCAACAGAATACCAGTGATAGGCGCTCGCACGGTGGCGGCAAACAAGGCTCCCATGCCAGCAATTGCAAACATACCCGGTTCAATATTCAGTTCAGGAAAGAATGCCGCCGCGATAAGCCCAAACGCGTAACCAAAGAGTGTTCCTAGGGCAAGCATTGGTGCAAAGATACCACCCGGTGCACCAGAGCCGAAACAAAGTAGCGTGGTGAGCACGCGCCCTAAGAAGATTAACAGCAGCACGTTTGCGCTGTAGTTGCCATTCGTGATGTTCGGGATGATACCAATACCACCGCCAGTCAACTCGGGTATATAGAGCAGCAATAAGCCAAAGCAACCGCCCAGCAGGGAACCTGTCATTAAGTAGCGTTTACGGTCATTCTTGTGTATTGCCACAAACAGGTCTTGCGAAAGTGTAATCAGCTTATTGAAAATCACACCAAACAGGCCGAACAACACGCCTAACAACAAGAATAACCACAGAGCATCCAGTTCAGGCGGTTGGTATTGAGGCATAGTGATAACGGCAGATTGTCCGTTGATTGATCGAAAAACGATGTTGGCTGAAACCGCGGAGATGATGACGGCTTTAATTGATATGAGTGAGTAGCGAAACTGTGGTCTCATCTCCTCGACTACAAACATGATGCCAGCCAGTGGTGCATTGAATGCGGCGGCTAAACCACCTGCGGCACCCGAAGCTAATAGTGAGTGGCGAGTATCGTCATCTTTAACTCGAAAGATATCGGTGACCATGCGACCAATACTGCCGCCCATTTGAACGGTTGGTCCTTCACGGCCTAAAACCATCCCAGAACCTAATGCGCCCATACCGCCAAAGAATTTTACTGGCAATACTCTCCACCATCGAACAGGGCGCATACCGTCCATCGCCCCTTCAATTTCAGGGATGCCTGAGCCTGCAGCCTCTGGAGCGAAACGGTGAACGAGGAAGTAACCAATAAAGGCAAATGCAGCACTAATAAGGAAAGCGGCGAGCCAAAGAGGTAAATAGCTACCAATCTCATCTTTTAGCCAATCGGTACGAGTTTCGGTGATGAAATGAACTGCGACTTCGAAATAGGTACCCACCACGCCAGCAAGTACACCTACAATACAAGAAAGAAAGAGAACGGAAGCGGGTGTCTTATCTCTTGAGAGAAATTGATTAATAGCATCCCTTGGCATTTTGGCGAGTAGGGACTGCTTAATTTTCTCTCTTCTGGTCATTGAGATAAGGCTCCTGAATGGGTTGAGGCGGGACTGCAATAAATTATACGCGTCCTCTGCATATCCTATAGCAGCAAAGATGCAAAGTTGAATTTCATTTATGGAATATACGTGTTACATAAATGGAATCTATAGGCAATAGTTGAATGGCCGTCACAATTTTGATCGATTCTCCGGTGGCGGCTTGAATATCCCCAAAAATGAACCATAGTTAAATCGTAAAGCAACATAACGAACCGCAAGGAGAAGTGAGGTTTTACACACAATTTGGATGGATTCAGAATAAAGTTTTAGTTCCTCGTTAAATGTTCAGGTCGATATTTAAGGCTTCCTGATTCGCGAACTCACGATTGAGTAACGAGGGTGAGGCGTACTGAGTAAGTACGCCTTTAGTTCGTCTGGAGCATTCCTTTTTCATAGTTCCCCCCTTTCTAGTGACACTCATACAACTTCTGGCTTAAATCATTCTCCGTATAAACAAGCGATTGGGGTCAATTTCTCCGTGATTGTGTATATACTCCTAAAAAAAGGAGAACTGATATGACCAAAAAAGTTCCTACAAACATAATTACGGGTTTCTTGGGTGTTGGCAAAACGACAGCTATTTTGAACCTGCTCAAAAATAAACCTGAGAATGAAAACTGGGCTGTTCTGGTTAATGAGTTCGGGGAAATTGGCATCGATGGCGCATTGATGACAGATCAAGGTGCTTTGATTAAAGAAGTACCGGGTGGCTGCATGTGCTGTACCGCTGGTGTGCCTATGTCAGTGGGTATTAATGCTTTACTACGCCAGAAGCCGGACCGTTTATTGATTGAACCTACAGGGCTTGGTCATCCAAAGCAGGTTATTGCGACGTTAACTTCAGAGCAATACACACCTTACGTTGACCTAAAAGCGACGCTAGGTTTGGTTGACCCAAGAAATCTGTCGATTGAGAAATATACGTCTAATCAGAACTTCAATGATCAACTGGACAGTGCAGATGTGATTCTTGGTACTAAGGTTGACCTTGTTCATTCTGAAGACATCGATGTGTTCAATGATTGGGTGACGGATCAAACGCCAGCAAAAGTCTTCCATAAGCTAATTCACGATGGTGAAGTGCCATTGGAAGTGTTGGACATTGAAAGAGTATACGGCAGTGCTTCCTCTCATATTGAAGCGCATCATCACGATCACGCTGAGCAAGAGCCTCAATTCCAACTTCCTCCCGGTGAAGCTTTCATCCGTAAAGAGAATAAAGGACAGGGCTATTTCAGTTGCGGTTGGCTATTTGGCGCAGAGCATAAGTTTGATTTTGATGCGCTGTTTTCAATGCTGTCGGATCTAACGGCTGAGCGTGTAAAAGCCGTAGTGAACACCGACCAAGGTTGCTACGCATTCAATGTGGCGAATCAAGTAGTGTCAGTGAATGAAATTTCCCTTGATGGCTTTGAGTCTCGTCTTGAAGTGATCGACTCGCAGTTAATGCCTTGGGACGATCTCGAGCAGATTCTACTCAAGCTGTGTGGCATCAAATAGCCCTGTTTTTGCTGTTTGAACTAAGGATCTTGGTGTTTACCTCGTTGAAGGTGGGGTAAACACCAGATTAAATGAGAAAGTTTGCGTTATATCACGATAAATGTGAGATAAATCACTCTAATTACTTTATAGTGCTCGGCTGAAATAAGAATGTAGGCTGTCTGCTTAAGGAACCCGTAACAATGTCATTTTCCTCTCAAGGTTTTGCTCCTGAATTAGTCAAAGCGTTGACTGAGTGTGGTTATGAAAAACTCACTCCAATTCAACAAAAAGCGATTCCAATGGCTCGTAAAGGCCATGATATTTTTGCTACTGCTCAAACCGGTACGGGTAAAACAGCGGCATTTTCATTGCCTGTTATCCAACACCTTTTGAACAGCGGCAAAAAGGCTTCTAGAGGAACGGCTCGCGGCCTTATTCTTGCTCCAACTCGTGAGCTTGCTGCGCAGATCGCTCAAAACATTAAAGACTACGTTAAATACACGGAACTAAGCGTTTCAGCGGTTTACGGTGGTAACAAAATGTCTTCACAAGTTCGTCAATTAGAGCTGGGTGTGGATATTTTGGTTGCAACACCTGGACGTTTAGAAGAGCACTTAGAAGCGGGTAACGTGGCTATCGCAAACCTAGAATTTCTAGTATTTGATGAAGCTGACCGTATCCTTGATATGGGCTTCATTAATGCCGTTCGTAAGATCATGCTAGATGTAGAAACATCACCGCAAATCATGATGTTCTCTGCAACGACTTCTACTCAGTTAAACCAACTGTCTGTTGATATTCTGCGTAAACCAAAACGTATCAGTGTTGAGCGTGAAAACTCAACGGCTGCAACTGTTGGTCACGTGGTGTATCCAGTTGATCAAGAGCGTAAAACAGAGCTACTTTCTGAGCTGATCGGTCGTAAAAACTGGCGCCAAGTGCTTGTGTTCGTGAACTACAAAGAAACAGCAAACGATGTAGTTAAAGAGCTCAAGCTTGACGGCATTAAAGCGGTACTTTGTCACGGTGATAAAGCGCAAAGTGCTCGTCGTCGTGCGTTGGATGACTTCAAAGAAGGCAGAGCGCGCGTAATGGTTGCAACCGACGTTGCGGCACGCGGTCTTGATATCGAAGACTTACCACACGTAATTAACTACGACATGCCTTTCCTAGCGGAAGATTACGTTCACCGTATTGGTCGTACAGGTCGTGCTGGTAAACAAGGTCACGCAATCTCTTTCGTTAACCGCGAAGAAGAGCTGACTGTTGTTCAAGTTGAAAAACTGATCCAACAACGTATTCGCCGTGTTGAACAACCGGGTTATGAACCGAAGAAACGTGATGCTTACATCGAGAAGCTGAACACTAAATCGGCGTACAAAAACCGTCAGGGTCGTAAGAACAACGCAAACGAAGAGCCACAAGATCAAGCAAGTGCTGAACGTCGTTTGACTATGATGAAGCGAATTAAAAACCGTCGTAAGTAATTACGGTTGGTGATTGAAAAGAGCCACTGTTATGTGGCTCTTTTTGTTTGTATTGTTCGCAATATTGGTTATTGTCATCACTACTTCGTTTCAACATCGCTTCATTTCAAGTCCGATCAAGAAGCAAAAGCCACTAAATAAAAATAAGCCAGTAAGGTAATAATATGGATAGCGCACTACTTTGGGCTTTTATTCCCACGTTTTTCTTTGTGTCAATCACGCCCGGAATGTGTATGACTTTGGCGTTGACACTTGGAATGAGTGTTGGATACAAACGTACATTATGGATGATGATCGGTGAACTGGCCGGTGTCGCTGTGGTTTCCATTGCTGCGGTATTGGGTATTGCATCTATTATGTTGAACTACCCGTGGCTATTTACGGGCTTCAAGTTTGTTGGTGCAGCTTACTTGTTCTATTTAGGCGTTCAGATGTGGCGTTCGAGAGGCAAATTAGCGATCAGCACTGACAACCAAACAACCAAAGGCAGCAATGATTGGGACTTGGTGGTGCAAGGCTTCGTAACGGCAATCGCAAATCCTAAAGGCTGGGCATTCATGATTTCCTTATTGCCTCCTTTTATTAACAGTAATAAAGACTTAGCGCCGCAGTTATTCATTTTAGTGTCTATTATTCTGGTTTCTGAATTTGTCTGCATGACCTTATACGCGACAGGCGGAAAGAGCTTAAAGCATATGCTAGGCAAAGCCGATAACGTTAAGTTAATGAACCGTATTGCAGGTACGTTGATGATGGGCGTTGGTGTTTGGTTGTTCGTGAGTTAACTGTGATTAACGGTATTGCGATCAACGATAACGGTTAGAGATCTCTGACTCAGTCGTTCCTCCTTCTCGAGGATGACGGTGCGTGATTTGGTTTGGGGTGAAGAGCAGTTTACAAAGTCGCAGATCATTAGTTGAATCAAAGATCGTATAGAATTTAAAAAAGAGCGATAGGGCATTTGGCCTTATCGCTCTTTTTTGATTTTACTTAACTAGCGAACAGAAACTAGATAACAGTAAGGTTGCTGATCTTAGGTAGATTTGCTTATTAAACCGCGATTTCACCGCCGTCTTCACGGCGAATCACAACGGTAGATGCTCTTGGACGAACGTTGCCTTGAGTTTGTGCGGTTGCATCTTGAGACGATGGCCAGTTTGCTGGGTGTTGAATGTTCACAAACAGTGATTTGAAATCCGGGCTGATGGTAAAGCCAGTTACTTCACAACCGTTTGGACCAACAAAGAAGCGTTTAAGTTGTGCTTGGTTGTTTGCATCAATTACCGCGCTGTTGCCGTTGTCATCCGTTAGCTGAGATGGAACCACTGCCAGCATTTGGTCATTGGTGTAGCCAGTAACTTCGTCTGCGCCGTTATCCGTCTGAATCCAGAGAATGCCACGAGCATCGAACGCTAAGCCGTCAGGGCTCGCGAATTGGTTCATGTCTGTTAGACCTGAGCGGTTAATAGACTTGTCATCCACTGCTGGAGAGCCAAATACGAAGATATCCCAATCGAACTCACCTGCTGTTTTGCCTTCATCCCAACGAATAACATGACCGAACTTGTTGTCTACGCGAGGGTTCGCAGAGTTCGCTTCTTTACGCTTGTTGTTATTAGTCAGCGTTAGGTAAGCCGTACCTGTCATTGGGTCAACAGAGCACCATTCTGGGCGATCCATAGGGGTTGCGCCTACAAGGTCGGCGGCGCCTGCTGTGTTGATGATAAGAGCTGCTTGAGAGTCAAATGAATCACCTAGCTTGCCACCGTTTGTCGTCTTGCTACTCAGAGTTAGCGGTAGCCAAGTACCTGAACCATCATCATTGAATTTAGCCACATACAGCGTGCCTTTGTCCATGTACTTGTCACCCGCACTTAGACGGTTACTTGGCTCAGCGTCACGCGGGTCCCATTTCTCTTCAGAAACGAATTTGTACAGGTATTCAAAACGAGAGTCGTGGCCAGAATAGAACACGATAGGCTCACCTTCAGTAAGTTTGCCAAACGTACAACCTTCATGACGGAAACAACCCAATGCTGAACGCTTCTTAGCGCGAGAGTTCGCTGTGTATGGGTCGATTTCAACGATGTAGCCGTGGCCGTTTGCTTCGTTACGGTAATCGTCCATTGGAGAATCAGCGCTTGGTGTTACATCAAAGCGAGCAAACTCATCCAAGCGTTCTTGTTTATCACCAGAAAGCGTGTCCCAGCCGTAGCGAGTTTTATCAGTTGCGATGCCGATACGCTCTTGAGCTGGTGTTGTTGTCCCTTTATTAACGAAGTAACCCGGCCAGTTCTCTTCACAAGTCAGATAAGTGCCCCATGGCGTGTAACCATTACCGCAGTTATTTAATGTGCCGCGCGCTTGGCTGCCGTCTTGTGAGAATTTCGTTTTGGTAAACTCACTGTGAGCAACAGGGCCAGAAAGATCCATTACGGTCGCGCCCGTGTAGCGGCGGTTAAGTGGATCGTTATCCACCATTATCCATTGATTACCTTCAAGCTTAACGCGAACAACACTCACGCCGTGTGCGTTGATCTCTTTGCGTACTTCATCAAGGCTAGGGCGGTTGCCTTCATCGTATGTTGGACCATTAGCGTGCAGTGCTTTTTGGTCGATGTATTCGTGGTTGATCACCAACAAGCCGTCGTTACTGTTGCCATCAAGCGGGAAGAAGTGCATGCCGTCGTGGTGCATGCCCAGTGAGTTCGCTTGATCTTGTGCGTTGTTGGTTCCATCTTTTAACCAAGCCTTGCCTTGCTTATTCAGTGGGGTACCCCAAGGAACCAATACTTGTGCTGTATAGCCTTTTGGTACAGCGACACTGTCTGTCAAAGAGCCTTTAACCGACTCGAAGGCAAGTGTTGCGGTGCTTTTGTGCGCGCCCGTTGCTTGCATTGTCGTAGCGTTAGCCGTGCTATGACCCGCTAAACCAAATGCGCCAAAGGCGGTCATTGCACTGATGCCAAGACCTCCTTTCAGAACGTTTCTTCTTGAAAGGTTCGCATCTAGAACTTCTTCGAAGGGCTTGTTGGTACTCTTGTTAAAGCGAGTGCTATCAAATGTTTCCTTGCTCATCGGGACTGCTTCCTGTTGGCTGACTTTATTATTCGTTATTCACGTGTAACCAAGCTATTTCTAATGAGTTAATAGTTGGTTCAATGTGTGAACAATCGTGAAGGAGTTAAGTGACAGATTTTTATAGTTTTGATTAAGGTTTTGTTTCTGCAGCACGATTTTTTCCGTTAAGCCTCTCATGTAATACAAAACTCTTGGGAATTAACGAAGAACTGTGTATAAATGCTTTATCAAACGAAAAGAGAGACAGTTATGAAATTAGATAAAATCGAAAACAAAAATCGCCGCCTACGCAAGAAGTTATACCTAGGTGAATTCGCTATTCTAGGTTTTGAAGTAAGCTGCACGACTTCGATTGCTGATTTTGACCAATACGATGTGTTCATCGATGAATTTATCGATTTTATCGACAGCATCGGCCTGTGCTTTGGTGGCGGTGGTTTAGAGCTGTTCGAAGGTTTCTTATGTTCTATTGAGCGCTACCGTTCAGTGACAGAAGCAGAGCAACTGCAAGTAGCGCAGTGGCTTGAAGCTCGCGCAGAAGTAAGCAAAGTTGAAGTAAGCGAACTTGTTGACGCAAACTACGCATTCTAAATTGGTGGTGTATTGTTCGCTCAGCTGAAATCGATGGAGCTTTCGTGAGAGAACTTTGACACATCAGATAAAAGGCCCAGTCGGTATGTCGATTGGGCCTTTTGCGTTTGGTCAGCTCAACACCAGACCTCGGATTTCAGGTGTTGTAGTTTTCTTCGATTTAGAACCTGTACGACTTGTCCAAGGGGGAGCGACTAACTTGTTGGAGTGTTTGAAGCAGAATTGGAAATATGCGCTTTTTCAATTCGTCCCGTGACTTAGTGCTATTTACTTAGCGTCGTTTTCTTCGTTCACTTTTGCATAGAAATGCAGCAACTCTGTGAGCTCTTTTACCCAACCAAATGCTTCTGTCGGTGCTTTCGACAAAATCTTCTCGACTTTGTCACAGTGAGTTTCAAGGCTGATCGCTTGCTCAAGGTTGAACGACATTGCATAGAAGTGCCAAAGCAACAGTCGAGTCATGCGCTCGATGTTTTGCTGTGAGTTATCCGACTCACTAAACGCAAGATTCACTTCACTCGGCGCGATTGCTGTCATTCGCAACATCGCATCAAACTTCGCTGATTGCATACGCTCTTCATTGGTCACTTCTTCCTGTTCGAACGTAAACAGTTCCGTCATTGCATCTTCAGGGACAAGGCGATGAATCATTCTTAAACTAAATTCTTCTAGTTCTTCACGAGGCATGTTGTTTAAGCAAGTTAAAGTGTAATCGCGTTGCATGGTGTTCTCTTGGATCTGCAAAAAGGTCAGACAGTTTAATGGAGAAGCGAGTTCAGAAAAAGCAGATTTTAGATAAGCCTACGTTTGTAGGCTTATCTATATACTACAAGCCCTAAAATTGATGTTTAGGGAAACTGTATTTAGGTTTGAACGCAGTATCAGGCTTTGCTATGGCTTGGCGGTTGATATTGCATAGACTGGTCGTTTCTCATGAAAATGTTGCTCGCGACCAGGCTGCCGATGCAAATCGAACCAAGCGCTAACCAAGTCATCGTATCCGGAATTTCGTTGAACAGTGGGATCGCCAACAAGGTTGCAACGGCAGGTGTTGCACTGCCAAAAGCGGCTGAGCGTTCTGCTCCTAGTGTATTAACAGCATATAGATAAGTGAATGCTGCTATTAAGCCTGCACCTACGCCTTGCACCGCAGAATGCACGGCAAGCTCTGCAATTGGCCATTGAGCAATTGGTGTTTCCATTAAATGGCTAGGGAGGGTTCCTGTAAAGATAAGGATCAGCAACAGCAAGGTGGAACAGAATGAAATAAACCCCGCACTGACGAGCGCATTAAGATTGGCAACACGTGCTGAAATGGTAAACGTCGCCCACATCAAGCTGCCAAACAAAAACAACACGTGACCTTTGGTATATTCAAAGTTGAAGCTGCTTAAGCTACTTCCCAGAAACAACAATATCCCAAGCGAAACCAGACCTAAACCAACGACACGGTGTCGGCTAAGCGGCTGCTTAAAAAAGAGTACCGCGATCCCTGTTACAAATAGAGGAAGCGTTCCCGGAACTAAAGCACTCCCGTGTGATACCGGAACGAACTGCATGGCTGTTCCTGCAACGAGTAAATAAGGTAACCCGCACCCCACAAACATACCGGCCAAGTATCGATTCGGGACAGCAGCGATCGTGCTACGTGCTTTCCACACCAAAGGTAATAGCGCCAATGCTGGTATGAGGAATCGAGTCAGTGCGATGTCTGCAGGTGTTAAATCTGAATTTGCGCCGCCTTTAAGAGAAAGGAAAAAGCTCGCCCAGATGAGCAGAGTGACAGTAATAGATAAATAGCCAAGCTTCATAATAAACAAGGAAAGTGAATGATGATTAATTATGGGGTACTTGGTGTGCCATAGGTTGGCAAGTTTTGTTCTAACTTGAGTTGTAGTTGATGATTTCTGCTAATATCTTGCCAATTGTTAACGAATTTAACCAACAATTGGTATTTGCTATGGATAGGATTGATAGACATCTTCTTGAGTTGCTTCAGAAAGACGGCAGGCTAACCACCGCTGAGTTAGCTGATGAAGTTGGCTTATCGGCTTCACCGTGCGCGAGGCGCATCAAAAGACTGGAAGAAAAAGGAATTATTGATGGTTACCGTGTGAGCCTGTCACGGGAACAGGTCGGCATCGCAATGAGCGTGTTTGTTGAAGTGAGCTTGAACAACCACCAAGAAGTGTCGATCGATAAATTTGAAAGTGCGGTTGTCGAGATGGAAGAGGTCATTAGCTGTCACGTTGTATCCGGAGCTTATGACTATCTTTTAGAAGTTGTCAGCCCAAACCTTATGGCTTATGAAGCATTTACCAGAAAGTTACAGCGACTCTCCAACGTAAAAGACATACATACCCATCTTGCGATTAGGCAAGTGAAAGGCAATGCGCCACTTCCTGTTTATACGGACTGACTGTTTATGCGAGCTAACGGATTATACGAACAAACTGTCTATACGAACTAACAGTTTATACCGACTAAGCCGTAGGTAGGTGACACGCTGCCCGATGACATGAGTTGAAAAAGAAATGATTTTATGACGAATAGGAAGTACGGTCGCTATTAACGGCTATCTGACGAATGCGGATACGCTACAATAAAAAGCGGAGCACCTCGTGAAAGGTACTCCGTATATGATAGGTGCAAAACTTAGTGATACTTAAAGTTAGAGATTGAACAATCCCCGGTTTGAGCGTTGATTCTGAATGAAAAAGCATGTGAATGATAATCCACACCGTCATTCCAAATCGTCTCTCCAAATATCTTACATAGCTCTAGCTCACTTACTGAACCGAACTCTTCCATGTGTTTAGCGACAGATAAAAGTTTACCTCTTATCTCTGCAGTCCCTTCCGTGTTACTCAAGCAGTTGAAAGCCATAGTTTTTTGCATATTACCTAGCCAAAATATTTCTTGTTATTAAGTTATATGAATAATCATGATAACAATTTTCTGGCGTTTGTAAATCTATTTTGTGATGAATATCTCACATAGTCGCTTGCATTGGTCGGAAATTGAACGTCATTGTTGATAGTTACCACATTAGTTTTACAACTTATTGATAAATCTTTGATTGATTATCTTTCTGAATGTGTTGATTTGTTCGAACTATGATTATTGGGATAATCAAGTTGAGCAAGTGAGTAATCATTTTAGTTTTGTACATCGTTTATTGGTTGGTTTGTGTGGCGAGCTTCGTCAATCATCGTCGCTTCTTTACGGTATTTTGAAGAGAGCTGACGAAATTTTTTACTGAGTGTATGAAGATCTTGCGAGAGTGATTGTGAGCTTTGTACGTGTACCTGTGCACTTTCTGTTTGACGGGGTAGTCTTGCTTTAGCGCAGTGTTTAGCTATGGTTTGCCACGAATGCGTAGAGACTCCGCTCCATCTAGTTCTGTAGACACAATATACGCCTGTTTTAATAGAACCTCAGAGACATCATAAGCGGTATTCATATGACTATTGAGCTGCACATTAAATCTTTGTTCGTACTTTGCCCAAAGCCCAATGATCTGCTTTTCGTTGAAATGTTTAGATAGCAACGTTTGTGATTCATAGGTCGAGAGAACTTGGTTAAATTCTTTAGTGTATTGATTATAGCGTTCTTCAAATGATAGCTGGCGATCTAACAGTGTTTGCCAGTTTTCACGGTCACAATGGTCTGCTAACGCGATATCGGCACTCAGAGGTACACTTATAATGACAACCTTCACCAAAAAATTCATGATTTACCTCTACTTAACTCGCTCTCTATTAAGAGTATAGATGAGCAGCAACATGAGTTGATGTACACTTGAAACATACCTAAAACGGAAGAGCTGGTGGATTTGATGAAAAAAGCGCTGATCGCTTTACTTGTGTTATTAATATTGGGCGGAGGGGGGGCTGCATACTACTTCTTCGTCATGAAAAAAGACCCCACTCCGCCAGAGAAAAAGGAAGCGCCGGCTGTTGAAGTCGCGGCGCAATCTGAATATGACCTTACATCCCTCACTACTCCTCAGCCTGAGCCAGAACAGACTGAGTTCTACGTTTTAGATAGAAAACTTAAAGTAGTCGAGCAGCCCGAAATTGATGGTTTGATAACCGACTATCTTTATAAGGGCGAAAAGGTCGAACTACTAGAGAAGCAAGGTGAATGGGCGCGTATCTCTGACTATATTGTTTTAAAGGAAGGCGGGCCACAGACGGCGGAATGGATTTCAATGTCTGGACTATCTAGTGATGAAGTGATTATCTCTGAGCAAGAAAACAGAGAGATATTAGATTCATACTTGGCTAAATCCGATGATCTGAAGCTCCATCAAGAGAAGTTCCGCAACACGGTAGCTAAGCTTATCTCTGAAGGGGAGTGCGACCCAAGTGATTTTGAAGAGTTAGGCGGTTGGGTTAAATCAGTTAAATACAGCAACCGAGCCGTTTATTTTATTTATTGTGGTGGGTTGTCTCTTGAAAACAAAATTTATCTAGATGTAAATACTAATGAAACATTCACGAAGTATGAGCCGATTCCTATTTAATATGGGTATTCGTCACTGACTTTTAATTACTCTATTTCCCCAAGATATTAACTAAAGCCTACTCATAGATTGAGTGGGCTTTTTTATTCTATCTATAATGCTGGATTTTTCTATTTACCCTGTAATTCATGTTGAATCTTATATATAACCATCATTAAATATTTACTAATGGGTAATAAGATCTTTCCTATTATTCTCATGATCAATCATTTCAAATTCCCACATTGCATTCTTCTTGAAACAAGCTAGGAAGTGTTGGTTTATCTCTAATTAACAAAGGCTTACCTGCTTGTTGATAAAGTTGAAATTAAGTAAAGCTTATTTATTTCAGCGCCTTACGATAATTTACATGTGTGTAATATTTCACTAGAACTGTAAGGCAAGTCACGTTTTTAATCATACTCCCAAATTATTTTCGATTTGTAATAATACTTTTTGATTTTGAGTTGTAGGGTTTAATTAAAGCAAAACGTAAAGTTTAATTATCAACTAAGACATTATCTTATTAACATCATTGTTATTTAATTGCTTGTAAGGGATGGAATCATTAATGAAAAAACTTGCTTTAATTACAGGGTCAAAAGGCGGTATCGGCTCAGAAATTTCCTCTAAGTTAGTTGCAGACGGCTATCGTGTTATCGCGACTTATTTTACTGGGAATTACCAATGTGCCTTGGATTGGTTTAACGAAAAACAATTCACCGAAGATCAAGTGAGATTGTTTGAATTAGATGTTACCAATACTGCGGAATGTGCGCTGAGCTTAAGCAAGTTGTTAGAAGAAGAAGGCACGGTGGATGTGTTGGTCAACAATGCGGGTATAACGCGTGACAGTGTTTTTAAGAAGATGGATGCCGAAGCATGGAAAGACGTGATTGAAACGAACTTAAACAGCCTTTTCAATGTTACTCAACCACTGTTTGCGCCTATGTGTGAAAAGGGCAATTGCCGCGTCATTAATATCTCTTCAGTGAATGGTCTTAAAGGTCAATTCGGACAAACTAACTACTCAGCAGCGAAAGCCGGGATGATTGGTTTTTCAAAAGCGCTTGCCGCTGAAGGCGCTAGGAGTGGTGTGACGGTAAATGTTGTTGCCCCTGGCTACACAGGCACGCCTATGGTTGAACAAATGAAACCTGAAGTCCTTGATTCTATAAAGAATCAAATTCCAATGAAACGGTTAGCGACGCCTGTTGAAATTGCCGATGCAGTGGGCTTTTTAGCGAGTGAGTCTGGGGCGTACATTACAGGCGAAACATTGTCAGTGAATGGCGGCTTGTACATGCACTAATTGGCGAAACTGAAGGGATTGGAATGATGGAAAAAGTATTTATTGTTGCGGCCAAGCGCACTCCTATTGGTGCATTTACTGGGTCGCTAAAAAACGTATCTGCGGGTGAGTTAGCTGGCGTTGCGATCAAAGGCGCACTTGAGTCTGTCGATCTTTCGTTAGATGCGATTGATGAAGTGATCGTCGGCAATGTGGTTTCGGCAGGTCAAGGCATGGGGGTTGCTCGTCAGGCTTCCATTTATGCGGGGCTTCCTGAGGAAACGCCAGCATACGGCGTGAACATGATTTGCGGCAGCGGTATGAAATCAGTGATGGACGCAGCGGCGCACATCAAAGCACAAGATGCTGAAGTGGTTATTGCTGCTGGCGTTGAAGTGATGTCCCAAATTCCGTTTGTGGTGCCCGCGAGTGTTCGTAATGGTCACAAAATGGGTGATATCTCAATGAAAGACTTATTGGTTGGTGATGGCTTAACCGATGCGTTTAATCACTACCACATGGGCATGACGGCTGAAAATATCGCCAACACGTTAAATATTTCGCGCCTAGCTCAAGATAACTATGCCCTAGAAAGCCAACAGAAAGCCGTCGCAGCGATTGAAGCGGGTAAGTTTAACGAGCAAATCGTGCCTGTAGAAGTTAAGCAGCGCAGACAAACCGTCATTTTTGATACCGATGAGTATCCGAAGTCAGACGCGACATTCGAAGCTCTGCAAAAGCTTCGCCCAGCCTTTGACCGTGAAGGGTCTGTTACGGCAGGTAACGCTTCGGGCATCAATGATGGCGCAAGTGCAATCATCTTAGCGTCTGAATCGGCGGTCGTGAAATACGGCCTGACACCACTGGTAGAGCTGAGCAGCTACGCGCAATCTGGTTTAGATCCCAAAATTATGGGGTTAGGCCCAGTAGAAGCGGTATCTAAAGCGCTTGATAAAGCGAATCTCACCCTCGAAGAAATAGATTTGTTTGAATTGAATGAAGCGTTTGCAGCACAAGCTCTTGGCGTAATGTACCAATTGTCAGAGCAGCATGATTTACCGCTTGATGCGTTCAAGCCAAAGGTCAATGTGAATGGTGGTGCAATCGCGCTTGGTCACCCTCTAGGTGCGTCTGGCAATCGAATTATTGTTTCACTCATCCATGAAATGCTTGAACAGAAAACGACTTATGGCGTTGCTTCACTCTGCGTGGGTGGAGGAATGGGAACCGCTGTTTTGCTAAAAGGTATTGAAGGTTAGAGCCTAAGGTATCGGTAGCAAGCTTAAACATCGGATCAGCTTTTCAAAGCATCGCGAGCTCATAGATGAATGTTGGCTGAAACGATGATTATACAAATTTATTAAACTATGTATTCATCAGGAGTTACTTATGTACACGGATATTTTCAAAACAATTACTGACCAAACAGAAAAGCAATTTGAACCGTACTTAAAGTTCAACAAGTTGGTTGCTAAGAACATTCAAACGATGACAGAACTGCAAATGAATGCGATGCAGACTTATACGGATATGGGTCTTTCTCAAATGAAGGCAGTAAGCGAAATCAAAGACGTAAACAGCCTGACCGCTTTCAATAGTCAACAACTCACGGCATTAACTCAACTGTCTCAGCAAATGATGAGTGACAGTACAAAATTGCAAGCGGCTGCCAAAGAGTTCAAAGACGATGTTGAAACACTAACAACTGAAAACTTGAAAACAGTCACACCTGCATAAATTTAATCGCCATCGAATGAGGCAGTTTTACTGTGACATTCGGTGGCGATTTTCCGATTATTGGAGTCATGTTATGTTTCAACACTTCTTTTCGGACTACCTTGTTAAACTTCAACAAACAAACCAGCAATGGTGGGATAATTTTGAACAAAACAAGGAAGCCGCGCAATCTCCCCTAAATCAAGCGATGCAAGAATTGAATTTTGATGATGCATCAAAAATCTTCGAGCAAGCCGCCAACCAACCCGCCGTCCTGCTTCAGCTGCAATCTCAATGGTGGGAACAGCAACTGCAAATCTGGCAAAACGCAGCACTGATGGGCAACACTGAAAGTATCATCTCAGAAGAGCGCAGTGATAAGCGCTTTATCGATGATGCATGGAAGAACGACCCTTTCTATAGCTTCATCAAGCAATCCTATTTGTTATTCAGTAAAAGCTACATCGACACCATCAATTCTATCGAAGGCATCGACGAGAAAACCAAAGAGCGTGTGGCGTTCTTTTCTCGTCAGGCAATCAATGCTCTCTCTCCAAGCAACTTTATTGCAACGAATCCAGAGTTGATGAAACTGACGCTTGAGCGAAATGGTGAAAACCTTCTCGATGGGTTAGAGCAGTTACAAGCAGACGTTGAAGCAAGCGCCGATATACTCAAGATCCGCATGACCAACAACAATGCTTTTCGATTAGGTGTGGATGTTGCTAACACCGAAGGTGATGTTGTCTTTCAAAACGAGTTGTTTGAACTGATTCAATATTACCCCAAGACGCCGCAGGTCAATGCGACGCCTCTGCTGATCGTCCCGCCATTCATCAACAAGTACTACATTCTTGACCTTCGTGAGAAGAACTCAATGGTGCGCTGGTTACTTGAGCAAGGACATAGCGTATTCATGATGTCTTGGCGCAACCCAGGTGAAGCGCAGAAGGACACTGAGTTTGGTGACTATGTCACGGAAGGCGTGGTTAAAGCCGTTGCTGCGATTGAAAACATCACAGGCAAAGAACAAATCAATGCGGCAGGTTATTGTATTGGCGGCACGGTACTCGCGTCTACGGTGGCTTACTACGCTGCGAAGCGCATGAAAAAGCGCATCAAAACAGCGACCTTTTTTACCACCTTGTTGGATTTCTCGCAGCCGGGTGAGGTGGGCGCGTACATCAATGAGACAATCATCAATGCTATTGAGAAGCAGAACGATGGCAAGGGCTATATGGATGGTCGTTCGTTGAGCGTGACGTTCAGTTTGCTTCGAGAGAACAGCTTATACTGGAACTACTATATTGATAACTACCTCAAAGGCAGTAGCCCGATGGAGTTTGATCTTCTGTACTGGAACAGTGATAGCACTAACGTGGCGGCTAAATGCCATAACTTCTTGCTGCGAGAGCTTTATCTTGAAAACAAACTGGTTCAAGACAAAGGCGTGAAAGTGGGCGGCGTATGGATTGATTTGAATAAAATTAAGATACCAAGCTACTTCATCTCGACCAAAGAAGACCATATCGCGTTGTGGCAGGGGACTTACCGTGGTGCATTGAACACTGGTGGCAACAAGACGTTTGTTCTGGGCGAGTCTGGTCATATCGCAGGCATTGTTAACCATCCAGAGAAAAAGAAATACGGCTACTGGTTGAACGACAACCTAGACGACTCTGCTGACGAATGGCTAAACAACGCAAGTCACAACGAAGGCTCATGGTGGACACATTGGGATCAATGGTTACAAGGCTTTGAAGCTGACGAGAAAATCGAACCTTTCAATCAAGGTTCCGAGCTACACCCTGTGATTGGCAAGGCTCCGGGTAACTATGTAAAACAGGTACTTCCTATCGTCGATAAAGAAGTCGTTGATGTACAGGCTCCGAAAAGCGACGCTTAGCTTGTTTAACGTGAGTGGTTGATACCTATTTCTACTAGGGTATTAGCCACTTATATCAGAGGTGCACTTATCAAGCGCCTCAATACCCAAACGCCGAATACCACTTGAGGTGTAACAATACAAATCGTCGTAAAAAAAACGGCCGTCTAGAGTTGTTGCATATGCCTTCAGTATGCTCCCACTATGAAATATCTCTATTCACCCTAAATTTACCTTCGAGTTGGCAAACTATTCGCTACTTTCATAAGGAGAAGTAGCGATGAATTACCGCATGTTAATGACTCTAGGGGTTTTGTTTAGTGCAAATGTATTGGCTGAACTTGATGAACCAGGCTGGGGAGGCGAAGTTGGAGTATTGGTCGGCTTTGGTAGTGAAACCGATGACTCAGAGGCTGTAAAAAAAGGCAGCTTGAACAGCAAGGGAGAATCGGATTCGAGTGCGCTTGTTGTACCACTGGGACAGTTGCGCTACACGTTTGGTTCAGATAGCGACCAGCAGGTCTTTATGGGGACCTCGCGTGGCGATATCATTGAAGGTGTTTTTGCTTTTGAATTTGGCTACGCACTGGAATATGGCAATGAATCGGTTGTATCGTTCTCTTACCTTCCAACAATCGCAAATGGTGAAGTATGGGAAGACCCGTTCATAGCCAATACTGCGAGGACTAAAACCGATATCTCTGGTGATACCTTTCGTGTACAACTCGACAACTTATTAGATATTGGTTTATCGGGTGATTTCGCTGTCTACAAGCAAGACATTAAAAATGACAAATCGGGCGTTCACCTAGGAGTGCCAACAGGTGTACTCCAACGTGACGCTAAAGGCTATTATGCAAGCCTATCTATGGAGATGCCTGTTAGTGGGAGCTCTTTTATCGAACCATCGTTGTCTTATCAAAAACATCTTGCAGACGGTGAAGCAGTTTCTTTCTCTTATTACTCTGGCTCGTTGACCTACATAATGATGGTGGATGATCATGCATTCTCGGTCAATGCAGATTACAGCCACCGCTCATATGATGCATCCAATCCAGTATTCAAGAAAACACGTGAAGACAATGGATATAGCGCAACGCTTGGCTATGAATATATGGACGTTATGGGTTGGCAAGACTGGGGATTCAACGCATTAGCGGGTTATTCTAGTAACAATTCCAATATCGCATTCTATGATACCAGCGGATATTTGATGAGTGTTGGTGTTAGCTATCACTTTTAAGTAATTGACTACTTAATCACGATGAGTTGAGGGCTAGCATATTTGTTAGCCCTTTTTACTGTTTACTTTTTCGGCTAGAGGCTGCGACTGAATATGAGTGATGAAGCTTAAATTCAGTCAATGGCGACCCAAAATGTCCGGTCGGACCGCCATGAAGCTTGGTCATTCAACTTAAACGAAGTTAAGTATTGGTATTTGATTTTTCTTCGACCGGCAAATGAAGCCGAGCCAACAAGCCTCCCTCTATTTCCTCTGCTTCAAGGTGCCATCCTAGCTTCTTACATATTTTCTCGGTTAAATCCTGCCCAAGGCCAAAGCTATCTTGAAATGGCAGATCAAGTTCCTGTGTGTTTATATTCTTGATGACTATGCTGTTTTCTTCGAAATAGATATGGATAGTGCCGCTATGTGTGTATTGGAAAGCGTTACGAATGAGGTTACCAACGACAATTTTGATTGGAGTCTCTGGAAGTTCCACTGTTGGGGCATGAAGGTAATTGCGGATGATGTCGATCTCTTCACCTTGAATTAAATACTCCAACTCTTCTATCAAATTATCTAATAAAGCGACGACCGAAACTAAGCTCTGATTCGGTGGCGTTTCACTCTTTCGGACTAGCCAGAGCATTGTTTCGGTAATTTGCTGCACGTTGCTGCTCGCGCGGTCGATACGATTGATCGGGCGCTGTAAATCTGAGGGGAGGGAGATGCGCTCTAAAATCTCCATATTTGCTCGTATGATTGCAATAGGCGTTCTCAATTCGTGACTAGCATGAGAAAGGAAACGTTGTTCTCTTTCTACCAAGTGCGCATTCTTACTTAGTGCCTTTTCGAGATAAAGCGCAACGCGATTGTATTCACTAAATTTAAAGTTGGGAGCGGGGTTCGTCAATAGGTCGTTGGACGCACTTTCTGACCATTCGACGAGTTGTTCGGTTTTTTTCCCTACTTGATAACTGTAGAGCCAAAGTGCCAATACAATAAAAAAGATATAGCCAAGAGCTATGTAGATAATCAGATTGAAGCGATGATCGAACCACACGTCTATTGTGTCGCCGATCAGGCGGTAGTCGTACCGAGCAACGCCAAATACCGAACGACCGTTTTCGAGAGTAAAACGATAGACACCAATGACCGCTTCTTTCTTGATATCGTTGGTGACGGTTTCATCAACGAAGACGACTGTGAATTCATTGTTTGTCAATGTCACATCCCGAAGTACATCTTTGCCATCGATCTTTATGCCTGGCAATTGGTCATAATAAAATGACACCACGTAGGATTTAGGCAGTTTGGCCTCTGGATTTATAAGACGCACTTCGTTAAAGCTCAACCATTCACTGGCGAGTCGCATCTTTACTGAATCTTCTATTCCATATTCAAAGTGACGGATTAAGAGCTCTCCGAATAGTAAGGCTGTCAGAAGTGATAAGCCTAAGAAAAAGGTGGTTAGGTGCCCCCGTATTGGGAAGCTCTTTTTGATGCTCATGGTTGCTCTTTTATCCTCAGACCTTGACCAACGACGGTTTCAATTAAATTGGATTCAAATGGTTTATCGATTTTTTGTCTCAGTTGATAAACCTGCACTTTGATGTTGTTACTTTCTGGTGCGTCATTTGGCCATAAACACTCTTCTATCTCGCTGCGACTCACTACTTGTGGACTTCGGCGCATGAGGAGTTCTAAAAGCATTCGATTGAGTCGATTTAACTCTAAGATTTGATCTGATCTTGATACTTGCTGGTTTTGTAAGTCGTAAACTAGGTCACCTCGTACTAATCTTTTTTGTTGGCTACTTCTTCGCTTAGAGAGCGCCTTGATACGTAAGGCGAGCTCTTTCATTGCAAATGGCTTGATTAAGTAGTCATCGGTGCCAGCATTGAAGCCAGCTTCTTTGTCTTGCAGCGTATCTTTTGCTGTCAGCATCAAAATAGGCGTATCGTCACCGTCGTCTCGAAGTCTTTCACAGACAGTAAAACCATCTATTTTAGGTAACATTAGGTCAAGAAGAATAACGTCATAGTAGTTTTGTTTTGCGAGTGTAAAACCGCTTAACCCGTTGTAAGCATGATCGCATTTGATGTTTTCAAATTCGAGAAACTCTGCAACAGAAGCGGCGAGCTCCTTGTCATCTTCAACTAATAACACGTTGATAGATAAGTTAGATTTCATTTTTCTTAACCCCAGTTAAAGAAGCGGATCTTTGGGTAATTATGTTGTGATACAGCCGCTTGATATCTTGTTGAACCATTAGCAATACGGGTACCAAAAGAAGTGTTATTACCGTTGCGAATAAGATTCCATACCCCATTGACGTAGCTGCTGGTATTAAAAACTGAGCTTGAGGAGAGGTCTCTGACAGTAAGGGCACTAAGCCAAAATACGTGGTTGCAGAAGTCAGCACAATAGCCCTTAAGCGTCCTGTTCCTGATTCAATTAACGCCTCGTACACGGTATCACCACTCATTATCTTGGTATTAAAGCGTGAGATCAGTAAGAGGCTATCATTCACGACGACCCCGGTTAATGCAAGCATTCCAAACAGAGAAAGTATACTGATGGGTATCCCTTGGATTAAGTGTCCCATCAAGGCGCCCACAATACCAAATGGAATTGTGCACATGATCAGCAGTGGCTGGAAATATGAGTTGAGTGGTATTGCAAGCAATGCGTAGATGCCGATAAGAGCGATAGCAAACACGCTATACAGTGAATTTGATATTTGTTCCTGCTCTTGTTGCTGTCCAGAAAGGACAATGTTTAGGTCACGATACTTATTCTGTAATCTTTTAAACAGGTCGCTATCTAACTTATCAATGATCTCTTCTGGAGAGGCGATAGTTTTATCAACATCAGCTGTTATCACGTTGACTCTGTTACGATTCATTCGTTCAATATTTTTGGACACATATCGAGTCGATATATTGGCTACCGCATTGAGTGGTACTAACTTACCATTGCTCAAGCGAATTTGTGCGTATTTGAGATTATCCAGTGTTTGTCTTTTTGCCCGTGGATACTGAATTTTGACCTTTATTTCATGCGAACCTTCTTGAAATTGCTGCACTTCATAACCTTGATAGGCCATGTTGAGTTGCTGTAAGAGATTCGATGTAGTAAGCCCCATCGTTAACCCCATATCGTTAACTTTAATATCAACTTGGGCTTGTGTATTCGCGAGGCTACTTTTTATTCCATGCACACCTTGTACATTATTGAGATGATCCGTCAGTTCGCGAGTTGCGTTGCTGATCGTTGCTTCATTTTGACTTCTCAATTCTATGCTTATTGCTTTATCGCTGATCATATCGGCTAAGAAATTGGCGCTGTCTATGCCTTCAAGTGTTGGGACCATGGATTGCCATTCTTTAGCGATAGCACCCGCGCTGATTGGGCGTTGAGTGTTGCTCGAAAGGCCAACAATGATTTGCGAACTGTTATTGGTGGTTTCTACCAATACACTTTGGATTGGTGGTACAGACAGCGCATATTGCTTCACCAACGAATCATTCAATGATGCCGCCATTTGTTCAACTTTAAGTGTTTCACGTTGTACTAATCCGTAGCCAGTATCATCTTCGAATGCGAGCTCGATCGTGATGAAGTTAGTAGAAATCTCTGGGAAAAATACCGACTTAAGTTTGCCAGTTATTAGCGAACCGCCAACTAGAATACACAGGGAAAAAAAGCCACAAATTACAGCATAACGATAGCGTATAGCCAGTTGTAAACAGGGTTTGTAGAGATGCCAAGTGATGTACTTGAAACCACGTAGAACACGCTGTTGAATATAGTGCCATACGGCAGGAATACCCCATGCTGAAGTCGGTTCCATTTTGACTCGGGCAAGGTGAGCTGGGAGAATTAATTTGGACTCAATGAGTGAGAAAATCAGGCAGAAAGTTGCAGCCATGGCAAATTGCGCAAAGATCTTACCGAGTTCCCCTTCGATTAAGCTGAGAGACATAAAAGCGACGATGGTCGTCAATACACCAAATGTGGTTGGTGTTGCCACTTTTTGCGCGCCAGCGATGGTCGACTCAACGGACGCTCCGTGTTTCTCTCTTTGTTCGTAAATACTTTCACCAATGACGACTGCATCATCAACAACAATTCCGAGGGCCATGATGAAGCCAAAGGTGGTTAATTCATTAAGGGTGAGTCCAAAGAAAGAATCTCCCATAAGGACCATTGCACCGGCAAACGTAACAGGTAGGCCAACGGCAACCCAGAAAGCCACACGTATGTTTAAGAGCAGAGCCAGTAAAATAACAACGAGAGCGATACCTTGAGCACTGTTCTTAAGTAGCAAAGATAAACGGCTTTTAATCGGCTCACTTTGATCATTCCATTGGGTCAGGTGGATACCGTTCGGCAGAGTCAATTGGTAAGCATCAACGATGGATTTGGTCTCTTGGGCTAGCTGGTTGATGTTTGATTGACCATACATTTTTACCTTTAATCCCACTGATGGATGGCCGTTATAACGAGTAATGATGCCGTCGTCGTCAAATCCTAATTCAATATGTGCCACGTCGGACAAGAGTATGGTTTGCCCTGTTGCTGTGCGTTTAATTGGCAGCGAAGCGAACTCTTTCGCGCTTCGGTGTTGCTGGTCCGCTTTAAGAACTAACGTCCCTTGAGAACCTTTGAGCTGGCCGGCCGTTTGGGTTAATGATTCTGCTCTAATTTGGCTGACAATTTGCTCCATCGTAAGACTGAAAGCTTGCAATTTGGCCTCGTCAATTTCAATCGAGACCTGCTGAGATTTTCGGCCAATGTAATCAACCTTTTGTATCAAAGGAGAGTTTAGGAGCTTGTGTCGTAACTCGTCTAAATAACGCTGTAATGCACCGATAGGCACGTCACCAAACAGGTTAATTGAAACTACCTCTTCAAGGTCGGCTTGACGCGTGATCACTGGTTTTTTTGCTTCACTAGGTAAATCGCCAATAGCATCAACCGCACTTTTTACATCTTGTTGCAGTTTGTCGAGTGAATAGCCACTCGACTTAGTGATGGTTACCGTGGCACCGTCACTATTTGAACTGCTGTGTATCTGTTTGATGCCTTCTACACCTAACAATGAATCTTCTATTTTTATCGCAATGCTTTCTTCAGCAGAGCGAGCTGAGCCACTTTGATATTCGACGCTTACCGTAATATTGGTAGGGGGGAGTGAGGGGAAGCTTTCTACCCGTGATTGGATAACCGAAAAACCACCCGCGACTATGATCAAAACCATTAAAAGATTTGCGGCAACTGGGTTGTGAACAAACCATGCGATAACACCATGAGTTTTTAGGTTATTGTCCATCATTCACCTCTTTAAGTGATTTGTCCCCAGAGGCAGGAGTCGGGAGGCTCCGATTTAATGCGAGTTTGTCCGTGTCGTCTGCGTGAGAGCTATCCGAAAGTGCTAATACTTGCATTCCCTCCACGTAGCTGGACAACGGCTTTACAACCAAAGTGATGTGTTGATTTAGGTTGCCCTGTTTAAAACCAATCGCATCGATATCTTGAAACAGTGATTGAGTCTTGTGACGATGAAGTTGACCTTCTTTGACGTACCAAATATTGCCGTCTGCAGTAATGGAAGAGGATGAAACTACAAAACTATCTGAGTAGCTCTTACCTTGAATGACAACTTTAACAAAGCTCCCGATCAGCAAAGGCTCTGGCTGTTGAAGAGGGGAGTCTATTTTTAATATGAGGTTACGCATACGTGTTGATTGTTCCACGAGCAGTGAAAGGTGACTCGCCCGTGCTGCCCATTGTTGCCCTGAATCTGAATTTGATGCTGACTGAATTGTCACCGACAGTGCACTCAAATCGGAGGGGAGCTGTTGCCAGTCGCGTTCTGTGAGCTGAAGATGTACTTCAGCAGTTTCTATGGATTTGATCTGTCCCAACGAGGTTCCGGATGCAACAACACTGCCTGTGGTGACGTTGCTTTGGCTGACAATGGCATCAAAAGGAGCATGGATATTCGTGTTATTTAGTTGTTGCTTAGCATCTTCAACTGCTTGTTGTGCGGCGTTTAATCGTGCCTTTGCTGCTTTAAACTGAGGCTCTCGCAAAGCGAGGGGGCTCGGTGCCTCTTCTATACCTGAAGTTTTCCACTCTTTTTTAGCACGTTGATGTTTGCGTTGTTCTTGGAAAAATGAAAGTTGTGCGTTAGCTAGCTCCTTTTCTGCGTTAGCCAGAAGTACTTGGTAACTGGAATCGTCAATGTGAAATAGCAGATCACCTTTAGAGATTTGTTCACCTAGTTGAAATTTTTTTGCTTTCGAAAGAATCACTCCTGAAACCTGACTCGTGAGCGTTAAAGTTTCTTCTGGAATTACCTGACCGTAACCTTCAATGGTAGAGCGGTGTTCCCCGGCAGCAATGTCGACTGTGGTGACTTTGATATATTGTCGAGGCTGAGCTTCCAGCGCTAACGTTGTTTCTTCGGGGATTGACTTCATGATGTACATCGCGGTGGCAATGATACTGAGCAAGCCCAAAGCTGTAACAAGTATCTGTTTCATTTTAAACCCCCATTCCTAATGCTAACCCTAAGGTAATTCTGTTTGAGAGCCGACTACGCTGAGTATTAAGCAACTGGATTTTAGATTGGTAAATAGATTGTTGGGCGATAAGCAGTGCCAAAACGTCACTGGCTCCTTCCTGGTAAAGGTTTTGATAGTTTTTCATACTAGCCTTGGAGAATGTAAAAGCATCTCGATAATGCTGTTCTTGTTGTTTGAGGTAGAACTCTTTGTCTAGTGCATTTCCTACCTCATTGATGGCAACCAATAGTTTCTTTTGGTAATCAACAAAGCTCTCTTCTGCTTGAAGCTGAGCTATTTTTGCTTGGGTTTGTAGTGATGATTGGTCAAGAAGAGGTGCGCTGATCCCCCCAACGAGATTCCACAGGGAAGGATTGTCGATAAGCTGGTTTGGTGTTGAACCGCTACGATAAACAGAGGCAGACAGCGTGAATTTAGGCAGTAGATCTTTGTAAGCAACTGCCGCGCTTTTGTCGGCGGCGAGCACTTGCTGATAAGCGGCAATGAGGTCAGGACGTGATCCAATCATTTCTCCGGGAAGACGTAATGGCGGAGCTTCAACTTCTGGGATCGTGAAAATCATTCGGTTAAGCTGGTTGTCGCTCTTACCTCGCAAGGTATTAAGCCCTCTGATTGCGATAAGTTGATCTTGCTCTTTAGCCGCTAAACTCGCTCTTACTCTGGATGTTGCAGCACGAGCTGTGTCGAGGTCTGCTTGTTCTTTAAACCCATCGAGCACTTGCTCTAGTACAATATTCTCAGTGTTTGAAAGGCTTTGTAGCCAGCGTTGTTCAACCCCGATCACTCTTGCTCTGTAAGCAACATCAAGCCACGTCTCTATTACGCGAGCCGCGAGAGAGTTTTGTGCGTAAACATAGTCAAGTTGTGTTGCCTGTTGTTTCGCGTTAGCTGCTCTTGCTGTGTCAGCTAAGCGTCCCCAAACATCAAACTCCCAACTTAAATTCAAAGACAGTTTGTGACTGTTCTGAATCTGACTTGTTTTTTGTCTAGAGGCTTGAAAGTCTGTATTTAAAGAAGGTTGAAGGTATTGATCACTTTGAGCCGCTAATAGTTCAGCTTGCTTCAAGCGAAGTGCAGTTTTATGTAGGTCGTGGTTATTGGTGAGGGCTTCTTGAACCAGATCGGCGAGAGCTTGATTGTTGAACAGCGAGAGCAATTGTGTCGACATCGTAGTGTTTACGTATCGTTGAGAGCTTTCCCATTGCTCGGGAATCTGGGTTGTATTGTTCAAACTGGCTTGCGGCGTTGGTGATAGAGAAGCGCAACCCGTGAGATAGGTCAGACTACCCAGTAGTAATAATGCGGATAGGGGGCGGTGTGTGTTCATGCTGTCTTACTCTAAGGTATTTATCTATAGATATACCTAACAGCGAGTAAATTGGAGGTGAAATGAGTGTTTGGTTATTGATTAAAATTGGATATGGATATGGATATGGGCTAGTAAAGGGTTTATGAAAGAACTTCTGAAAACATAAAAGCCACTGAAATCAGTGGCTTTCTAGACTTGTCCATTTTATCTAATCAGGCCATACATGGAAAGTGCTGACCTCATCCCCCTCGAATAGCAGGTTCTATTAAAAGAAAGGGGTGACATCAATTTCAGCCTTCGTAGGAGAAATTGCTTTTACAATCGTATGCCAGCTGTGTTTTAAATCCACATACTTGACGTCAATGAAACGTTTATTCTTTCGTGAATAGAAGCACTTAACGACAGGCTCAACAGGAGCATCATCATTCGATGACCATACAATTCCAAGATGGCCATTGCTCAGCTCAACGATGGCCCCAATAGGGAAAATACCAATGCAATTAATAAATTTGTACACCAATTGTCGGTCTAAGTGATTAGGTGTCATACCTAACATGATTTTAAACGCTTCCGCTGGGCTCATTCCACGTTTGTAGCAACGGTCAGCCGTCAATGCGTCATAGATATCGACGATACAAGCCATTCGGCCGTGCTGCGGAATTTGCTCGCCACTCAATCCATTAGGGTAACCTGTACCATCTAACTTTTCATGGTGCATTAAACATACATCACGGCTAATTTGACTTAAGCCTTCGATTTTTTTGATGATAGGTTTAGCAAATACTTGGTGTTGCTTGATGTGAGCGAATTCCTCCTCGGTTAAACGAGAAGGC
The DNA here is from genome assembly GCF_041466065.1 of Vibrio sp. 10N.239.312.C11. NCBI lineage: Bacteria > Pseudomonadati > Pseudomonadota > Gammaproteobacteria > Vibrionales > Vibrionaceae > Vibrio > Vibrio sp. 10N.239.312.C11. The sequence continues at coordinate 36,151 of NZ_JBFSRZ010000014.1, read as the reverse complement.
TTGTGCAAAACATTATCATCGATATGCACTTTACCGACATCATGAATAATCCCACCAATAGCCAATGGCTTTAATCGGTCTTTGCCAAAACCCAAATGCTTGCCAAATGTGACCAAAAGTGTGGCGACATTAACGGAATGTTCAAGCAAATAGGCATCTTTCTTACGTAATGCAGAAACACATTGCAAGGCATCTGAATTGATCAGTGCTGATTCAATCAGCTCATCCGCCCAACCATCCAGTTCATCCGAAACAAACGTATGCGAATCAAATGTTGCCGTAATAATTTTCTGAGCAAGACCGCGCGCTTCTTGGATGATTCGCTCTGCATTTTTTTGTCTTACTTCTCGAGAGACCAATTTACTTGGAGAATTTTTACTGCTCTTTTGTTGTTCCTCACTCGTTTCGTCATCAGGAACGGGGTGAAATTTACAACCTTTAGCAGAGAGCTTCTTGTCAACCCAGACATACTTAATGCCTTTATTAACTAATGTATCAATTCCTTTTTTTGAAGACACGCGTCCAGCGTTAGATAAATAAACACGCTCACTTTTCTGAATTGATGTAACAAACATTCCCACAACCACTGTGTTTATGGAAATTTTTACTGAGTCTTTAAGGTCGAACTGCATTAAATTCAATTAAGTGTTGTCAAAAACAGTGTGATTCTAATCCAATTTCGCGACGAATCTAGTCAAATTGTTGATTTATTTACTCAAAACACCTGAAATTAATCGTGAAACACGTGAAACACGTGAAATTAAAAATAAAAGACCGAAATATCACCGAGTTATGCTTCGATCTTAGCGATATTGTTTACAACGGTTAAGTGGCAGTGGTGTAGTAAAGAAAAATACTGGTTCGTTACTAATAGCTCTTCTTTAATCGAAGTGTCTATCTAAAGGGCTCTGTATAAAGGTACTTTGTATTGTGGATGTGACTAAAGAGGAGAGGTAGGGAGGTTGCCACCTATTAATAAAAAGATAAAACGTTAGATATTAAAAAAGCCACTGAAATCAGTGGCTTTTTAGAGTCAACCCATATCAGAATGGATTAAAATTAGCTGATAAAAGTTGACGTACTCTTCGATTTTTAATCGATTTCTTTGTCTTTAGTCATAGATAAAAGCCAAAGAGATACGGCTGCAACACCTGCAAAGCCACCAAGAATGATAACTGGCATAGCGCTGTAACCTAGGATGTGCCAAATTACGTTCTCTAAAGTACTCATTCAATCGCTCCTTATTGCCAGCCTTCAACGCCGTGCATGTCTGGTAGTTTGTGTGCGATACCTTTGTGACAGTCTACACACGTTTTTTCACCAGAAGCTAGCGCTGTCGAGTGTTGTTTCGCACTACGAGGGCTCTGCTCTGAGAAGTCCATGTAATCGAACTGGTGACAGTTACGACACTCAAGTGAATCATTCTTTTTCAATCGAGCCCATTCGCGTTCTGCTAAGTGAGCACGACGTGCTTTGAACTTTTCTTCAGTATTGATGGTTTTCGCAATAAAGTGTGCGTATAGCTCTTTAGAAGCCTGAACCTTACGAACAATTTTATCTGTCCACTCATGAGGTACGTGACAGTCTGAACAGATAGCACGAACACCAGAACGGTTAGAGTAGTGAATTGTTTCTTGGATTTCAGCAACGATAGGTGCGTGACAACCAGAACAGAACTCTTCTGTATTGGTTGCTTCCATACCCGTGTTGAATGCACCCCAGAACAAAAGACCACCCGAGAAACCCAAGAACAAAACAACGCCTACCGCTGCTTTACTTGGTGTCGCGAGTCTTTTCCAAAACGCTTTAAGTAATTTTATCATATATAGCCTCTCTTACAGTCCGGCTACGATTAACGCAGTGAATCTACAGGTTTGAACTCGTTCTCAACTAGCGGTTTAGCATTAGCTTGAGGTACGTGACACTGTAGACAGAAGTAACGACGAGGTGAAACATCAGCAAGTACCGCATCTTCGCGGTTCATGTAGTGAGTTACACTCACTTTAGTTGCACCCATTTCTTTTGCGTTTTTCCAGCTATGACAAGCAAGACACTTGTTAGCGTTAAGAGACACTTCATAGCTACGAATAGTATGAGGTACTAAAGGTGGTTGGTATACGTAGTCACTCTCAAGTACTTGGTCACGAGGAAACTTTTTGAAGTCATCTGCTGCGCGAGTTGCTTCAAGTTCACTTGCACCACGTAGAGATTCTACGCCACCAATGCCGCCTGGGTTATCCAGCTCAGCTTGAGCTTGAACTGCACCAGCTAGCAAAAGACCAGCTGATAGTAGGGCAGTAATCAGTTTTTTCATGGTTAATTTCTCCGCCTAAAGGCTAATTCTTTGAGTGGACTACTTCTTTCAAAAAGTAACGAAAAAAGTAGTCGCAATATTAAATACGTTAGATCTTGTATCTAGGTTCGAAAAGCGCTTGGCTCTTAAGAAACCTTAGTGATCTTAACTGGACACTTCTTGTAATCCGTCTGCTTAGACAGAGGATCCGTTGCATCCAAGATCAACTTGTTGATCAGAATTCTTGCATCAAAGAATGGTACGAATACCAAGCCTTGTGGTGGACGGTTGCGACCACGAGTTTCAACACGAACGCGTACTTCACCACGTTTGTTTTCGATAAGAACTTCATCACCACGGCGAAGGCCACGAGCTTTAGCGTCAGCAGGATGGATGTAACAAAGTGCATCCGGTACTGCTTTGTAAAGTTCTGGTACACGACGAGTCATAGTACCTGTGTGCCAGTGCTCAAGAACACGACCTGTACATAGCCACATGTCGTATTCGTCGCTTGGCACTTCTGGTGGTGCTTCGTAAGGAGCATTGATGATAAGAGCTTTACCATCTGGTTTACCGTAGAAATCCCAACCAGAACCTTTCTTAGCGTATGGATCTGAACCTTCTTTAAAGCGCCACAGTGTTTCTTTACCGTCAACAACAGGCCAACGTAGGCCACGGACTTTGTGGTAAGTGTCGTAAGGTGCTAAATCGTGACCGTGATCGCGACCAAAGGCTGCGTATTCTTCGAATAGACCTTTTTGAACGTAGAAACCTTGAGCTTGAGCATCGTCGTTAAGCTCTTGTGCTTCAGACAGTGGGAATGCATCAACGTTGCCGTTTTTGTACAGCACGTCGTACATCGTTTTACCACGATACTCAGGTGCTTTAGCTAGAAGCTCTTCGCCCCAAACTTCTTCAACAGTGAAGCGTTTAGAGAACTCCATGATTTGCCATAGGTCAGACTTTGCTTCACCTACGGTTTTAACTTGTTGGTACCATGCTTGTGTACGACGCTCAGCGTTACCGTAAGCACCTTCTTTTTCAATCCACATTGCTGTTGGAAGGATAAGGTCAGAAGCTTGAGCTGTTGCTGTTGGGTACGGGTCAGAACATACAATGAAGTTGTCTGGGTTACGGTAACCTGGTAGACGTTCAGTGTTGATGTTTGGACCAGCTTGCATGTTGTTGTTACACATTACCCAGTACGCGTTGATCGTACCATCTTTTAACGCACGGTCTTGCGCAACAGCGTGTTTACCCGGTTTAGGTGGGATAGTGCCTTCTGGAAGCTTCCAGATGTCTTCTGCAATCTTACGGTGTTTAGGGTTAGCAACCACCATATCTGCCGGTAGACGGTGAGAGAACGTACCTACTTCACGAGCTGTACCACATGCAGATGGTTGGCCAGTAAGTGAGAATGGGCTGTTACCTGGAGTAGAAATCTTACCTGTAAGAAGGTGGATGTTGTACACAAGGCTGTTCATCCATACACCACGAGTATGTTGGTTCATACCCATAGTCCAAAGTGACATTACTTTGATGTTTGGATCTGCGTATTGCTTAGCCAACTTGATAAGGTCATCTTGAGATACACCTGACATTTCAGATGCTTTTTCAACGGTGTATTCAGCAACAGAAGCTTTGTAGTCTTCGAAGCTGATATCAGTCATTTTACCTGAGTTAGGGTTCGCAGCGGCTTTCTGTAGTGGGTCATTGTCACGAAGGCCGTAACCGATGTCTGTTGTTGCTTGCTTGAAGTTCGTGTGTTTGTTCACGAATTCCCAGTTCACCGCATCGTTTTGAATGATGTAGTTAGCGATGAAGTTAGCAATCGCTAGATCTGATTGAGGTTCGAAGATGTAACCTGTGTCTGCAAGCTCGAAAGAACGGTGGTAGTAAGTAGACAGTACGTTTACTTTAACGTGTGGGTGGCTTAGACGACGGTCTGTAATACGAGTCCATAGTACTGGGTGCATTTCTGCCATGTTTGAACCCCACAGTACGAATGCATCTGCGTGTTCAAAGTCATCGTAACAACCCATTGGCTCATCGATACCGAAAGTACGCATGAATGCACCTACCGCAGATGCCATACAGTGACGAGCATTTGGATCGATGTTGTTTGAACGGAAGCCCGCTTTCATCAGCTTAACCGCTGCGTAGCCTTCCATTACTGTCCACTGGCCGGAACCGAACATACCAACGCCTGTTGGACCGTTCTTCTTCAGAGCGGCTTTCCATTTCTCAGCCATTACGTCGAAAGCTTTGTCCCAAGATACTGGTGCAAAATCACCATCTTTGTGGAACTCACCATCTTTCATACGAAGAAGAGGCTGTTCAAGACGGTCTTTACCGTACATGATTTTTGAAAGGAAGTAGCCTTTAATACAGTTAAGGCCTTTGTTTACAGGTGCTTCTGGGTCGCCTTGAGTCGCGACCACTTTACCGTTTTGAGTACCAACTAGTACCGAACAGCCCGTACCACAAAAACGACAAGGCGCTTTATCCCACGTGATTTTTGTTTGATCAGAGCTAGCAATCAGGTTGGTTGCTGTTGCTGGTAGAGTTACACCTGCAACGGCTGCCGCTGATGCAGCTGCGTTTGCTTTCACAAACGCACGTCTTGTCATTTTCATACTTCACCCTCAAGTTGAGAATTGTTGCTTCCAGTTTCTAAATCCGTTTCGTCTAGTCCAGTCTCGATTTGGTGATAAACCAAAGCTGTCCCTAAAACGTTCGTAATATTATTAATTTCTTCGATGGTGTCCGTAACAAAACCTTGGTTCTCGGTTTCTAGGACCACGATGATTTTGCCTTCAGGGCTACTGCCGTAGATTTCCGCATTATCGTATTGCTCGATTTGTGCTTTGATCTCGTCTAGATGCTCTGGGCTCACATGCACGACTAAACTTGATATATGCACTTCATTTAGTGCCATAAATTGCTCTCGTTATTTTTGTTTTATGCATTACTCACAAGAATAGCCGAAGTAGGGCAAACTGCTACGCAAGCTCCACAACCGCTACACTCATCTAACTCGATTTTTGGTAGAGCAACATTGCCTGCTCTAAGTTGAAATTGAATCGCCATAGGTTCACACATGTCACCACAGCTTCGGCATTCAACATTTTGTTGGGCCAAGCATTTATCAGAGATAGTTGCTTTTGCCAGCCAAGGCGTTTCTTCCTCGGGTTTAAAAATTGGCTCTGGACAAACGTCTGCACATTGATAACAGAATGTACATTCGTCTTTTGAGAAGTCGACAGTAGGAAAACCACCGTCGCCGACAATGATGATGTGTGTCTCGCAACTTTCGATGCATTTACCACAACGTGTACAATCATCTGCGAAGCTTTCTAGACTTTTAATCCAAGGCAATCGAATTTGGCTTGAATCTACTTTTCGCCTAGAAAATAGGCGTCGTCTCGATAGGTCTACCACTAAATGCCTACTAATGTTACTAAGATGTTGTAATTGTAGATCATTGTTTCGTTAATATCTTGTCATTTATCCTCACAAGTAGTGTAGTTTTAGAAATATTTGTATAAATACCCCTTAAGGGCTAAATAGGATCCTATATTGTCTTAGATCAATAAATTATGAAGCGTTTGGTCACATATTGAATGGAGCTCTGTTTTTTGATGTGTGACAATAGGCTCTCGATAGCCATTTTTATACCTTCAGGATATTAACTTTGCTTATTAAACCTGTTTCATCTGTGACGAGTACAATAGCTAAATCATTGCTATTTATATTGCTCCTTTCAGTTGCCACCACCGGTTTTGCTATTTTTACATTGGCGTCCAGCCTTAATGATGCCGAGGCGGTTAATGTGGCTGGCTCGATGCGCATGCAAAGCTACCGTTTAGCGCATGATATTCAAATAGAATCAGTGGATTACGATTCTCATATTCGTGAATTTGAAAGTTCCCTTTATTCCACATCGATGACTAATTTGGTGAGTTGGGAAGTGCCAACTGATATTACAAATGATTATTATTTAATAATTGGCCGTTGGCATGAATTGAAGCAGGTCTTAAATAGCGAAGATAGAAAACACTACCTGGTACTTGTTGAAAATTTTGTTATTGAAATCGACCGCTTTGTTTTTAAGTTACAAGAATTTTCAGAAAATAAATTAATTAAATTGGCATGGGCTGGTGGTATAGGTCTAGGTGGAATACTCGTCATATCTCTTTTTGTTGTTCATTTTGTACGTAAACAAGTTGTTAAGCCTCTACACGCTCTCGTTAGAGCTAGCCAGAGAATAAAAAATAGTGATTTCGAGGTTAAGTTGGAGGTTACCAACAATAATGAACTGGGCATTTTGACCAAAACATTTAACTCGATGGCGAAAGATTTAGGCGTGCTGTATCGAAACCTTGAAGATGTTGTCGATGCCAAGACGGTTGAGTTACAAAATGCCAACCAATCATTGCAAGCACTCTATTATTCTTCTCAAGAACTCACGGTAACGCGTGTTGCACCGGAAAATTTCCGAGCTATTTTGCAGCACTTGGTCAGCCTAGAAGGGATTGAATCGCTAAGGTTAGAAATAGTCGATAATTCGGGACGTTCTTTGATTATGGATGAAGGTTACGACCCGACTTGCGATTATGAAAAGTTTGAAATGAAACTGGATGATAACGAACTTGTTTTGGGCTATCTGTATTGCTCATATCATCACGGTCATTCAACTAAGACGCTAATTGAGAGTTTTATCCAACTGCTATCGAGAGCTATCTACTATAATCGCGCTCAAAAGAAAGCTGAACAGCTTATTATTATGGAAGAGCGAGCGACGATTGCACGTGAACTGCATGATTCATTGGCCCAATCGCTGTCGTATTTAAAAATCCAAGTGACATTGTTAAAGCGTGTTATTGGTAAACTTCCGGAGCACAAACATCGAGAGCAGTCAGAGCAGGTAGCATCTGAGATAGGGAATGGGTTAGCCGGTGCCTATACTCAATTGAGAGAGCTACTCACCACATTTAGGTTATCCATCAAAGAGGGTAGCTTTGGAGATGCTTTGAGCACCATGCTAGAGCAACTTAGTGAAAGAACCGATGCGAAGATTAAATTAACTAATAACCTTTCATCGCTAGAGCTTGATGCGCACAGTCAGGTTCACTTGCTTCAATTGATTCGTGAAGCAACAATAAACGCAATAAAACACGCCAATGCCGACTTGATAGATGTATGCTGTATCGATGAGGACGGTGAAGTATTCGTCGTGATTAAAGATAATGGAGAAGGCTTTGACCCAAGTAGTTCGAAGATGAACCACTACGGAATGAGTATTATGCAGGAGCGTGCGGCAAGACTGAATGGTGACTTAACGATTGAAGCGGCTCAAGGTGAGGGCTGTACAGTCATATTGAAATATAAAAGTTTAAAGGAAGTTAAAGTTGACGATTTGTAAAGTAATGTTGGTTGATGATCATCCATTGATGCGCAGAGGTATAAGCCAATTACTGAGCTTTGAAGATGAATTTGAAGTGATTGCAGAAGCAAGTAACGGTACTGAAGCGGTCGCTCTTGCCCATGAAGAAGAACCTGATTTGATCCTGTTGGATCTGAATATGAAAGGCATGTCTGGGCTAGATACTCTGAAAGCACTTCGTACTGATGGTTCAAGCGCTAACATCGTTATTTTAACGGTTTCTGATAGCCCTGCGGATATCGAAGCGATTGTTAAAGCGGGCGCTGATGGTTACTTACTGAAAGATACTGAACCCGATGAGTTGATTGAACTGCTTAAGCAAGCACATAGCGGCGATAAGGCATACAGCAGTGTGGTAGCTCGCTATTTGAATGATGCTGACAGTCGAAATGATATCTTCGACCAATTGACTGAACGTGAAATGCAAATTCTTCAAGAAGTCGCGAAAGGTTACCGTAACAAGCAGATCGCCGATCACCTGTTTATTTCTGAATCGACAGTTAAGGTACATATGAAGAGTTTGTTGAAAAAGCTGCAAGTGCCTTCTCGTACCGCAGCAACCGTTCTTTATTTAGAACGTTATGGAGACATGAAGTAGGGCTTGTTCCTTTGAAGTAATACTATTTGTTTCAAGATCTTGTGACATTTTTAGTGTCATGCTCCAATAGATAGAATTTTGAATTGTCTAAAATAATATGACGTAAAAAAGGCGCTGAATTTATTAAGTTCAGCGCCTTTTTGTTAGGGCATTTTATATCGGCATCTCTATCTTAGCTTGTATCAGTCTAGATAGGGTTTTTCTTAAAGTTAAGCTGCCATTGGAACCAATACCAGCGTACCAAAGATAACCGTGATAAGACCACAGATTACTGGAACAGAAGTACGTTTTACAACTTCAAACGGGCTGATTTTACCCATACCCGATGTCGCAACAATTACGCCAGATACTGGAGAAATGGTACGGCCTAGGTTAGATGCTTGAAGCATAGGGATGATTAGGAACGCTGGGTTCAAGCCCATTTTCGCCGCTAGTGATGGAGCCAGTTCTACGAATGCATAGAAAGGCGCGTTACCAGAACCTGTCGCGATAGCTGCAGCAACCGTTAAACCTGTTAGGATAAGCATTAATGCGATACCGCCAGCACCTGCCGATTCAGCAAGACCGATTAGGTTATCAATCGCACCGATAGACATTAGACCTTGTGCAAATACGCCCGCCGCAACCAACAGCATTACCACGCCTTTGAACGCTTCAGCCATGCCTTGGTAGCAAGAATCTAAGTCTTCTAATGTTTTCTCGCCGTCAAACTTCTTAACAACGTAATCGATAACCGCGCCCACGAAGATAGAACCTACCACAATGGTGTAGATATCAAGTGAAAGCCCTGGAATCGTACGACCGTTGAATAGGAAAACGCCGATGATAGGTAGGAATGGCAGTGCCGCGTAGAAAGCCGGTGCTGTTGTTTCGATTTCAGAAACGTCTACTTTTTCCATTGGCGTGTTTTCTTTCTTATCTAGGTATTTGTTCCAGAAGAAAGCCGCACCAGCCATCACGATGATTGCACAGATAGAAACAGGCAGTACTGTTTGAACAGCAAACACATCAAGAGACATGCCTGATTTTTCTGCTGCGATAACCACATCACCAGAGGTTGGAGAAAGAATAATTGCTGCAGGTGACGCACAAACGGCAACGGCTGCTGGGCGTGAAATACCCATCGCCGTCATCATTGGGAATAGGGTCGCCATCAGTAACACACCAAGGCCTGTTGCAGAACTTACTGCTAGAGACATTAGACACGCTACGATGTAAGCCGCAACAAGAAGTACATAGGGAGATTTAATAGCAGCAAGCGGTTTAGAGAACTGTTTCACTACTACGTTGTTAGCACCAATGTGCGTCATGTAAGAAGCAAAACCACAAAGAAGCATGATTTGCATGCCTAGGCCGCCTCCACGGTACTGAAGCATGTACTTAACAAATTCGAGTGAGTCGGTAACCATGTTACCTGTTGAAGCGACCTTAGCTGGTAAGACTGTGTGACCAATAAGGCCAGTAATAAGAAGTAGGGCAAGGCCAGCAGTTAGTAATACGCCTGCCGCTTTATAGCCTTTCACAATAAAGTAACCAACAGCGATGGTAATTACTAATCCGATCAAGAGCTCTAACATAGAAATCTCCACAAAGTTTAAAAAATATAAGAAAGTGTTTCAGAATATGACAATGAATGTACAGAAAACTGCACTGTGGCACGAGGCATAGTTGAGGTTGGTATGATCTAAGACAAACATTTTTTTCGATGTTAATTGTGGTTGTAAATATTGATTAACCACTGTTGTTTGGATGTTAATAAACAAATTTTGTGACTCCCTAGAATATAACTTGGATCACCTTTGCTTGTTTTAGTTTCATATGACAGGAAGGGTTGGATAACTTTAGCCGTTGATGTGCAAATGGTGATAATAGCGAGAAAAATAGAGTTATATGGGGCAAGAGACGAACGGGCGATTTGATGTGGGGAGCACAATCAAAGTGTTACAGCCTTATGATGTTTTAGAGTGGTTTTAATGCTATCGAGCACTACGCGTTGAAGCCTGGAGGGAGATTTAATTCTCGGTGATCAAATCACACAACGCGTATCTGGTGTGTGATTTGGTATTAAAGGCGAAAGAAGCTCTAAGTGTGGAAGAGCTTCTTTGGTGCATTCGTTTAGGTAAACCAAAGCCTATAGTATTGCTTACCTTTGGCGTCTTGCGACCAAAGTGAATCGGTAATCGTTAGACGTGAAGTAGTTACGGCTGTATTCAAACACCGTGTTATTGGCAAGGTAACCGCGAGTACGTTTTTCAATGATAGGCTGAGCTGGGTCAATACCTAACTGTTTAGCAACGTCTTCAGGCGGAAGAATCGGTACCAATTCTTGCTCACTTCGATCAATCACCATGCCTTTGGTGTTCTCAATAAAGTCGTATTTTGATGTCTGCATCACTTGATAGGTGAGATCTGGGAATAGGGCAACAGGTAACCAAGTTTCTTCAACCGTGATTGGATTGTTGTCTATGAAACGAACACGTTTTACGTAGAAAACCAATTCGCCTTCTTTGATATCTAAATGCTCAGACATCGCCAAAGAACACGGCTTCATTTCAAAGGCCAGGACTTCACTGTGTGTAACCACATCCAAATGCGCCCACTTTTCTTGAAAGCTCGACTGTTTGTAGATGTCGTAATTGATCTTGTTCTCTTTGACGTAAGTACCGCTGCCTTGAACACTTTCAAGCTCATCGTTTTCGATCAGTAGTTTCAGCGCCTGCCTAACCGTTACACGGCTTACCGAGAATACTTCACGCAATTGCGCTTCTGTTGGGAGTGCTTCGCCAACTTTATATTCTCCAGAACTGATCTTTTCTCTTATTGCATCGGCGATTTGGCGATACATAGGGAGTCTTGCCATTTTTGCCTCATTTGTGCGCTAGGACAACTAGACTTTGATTAAGAACCTGTACCTTAAATACGTAAATTTGCTCTATATAAGCCTTGCTTTAAAGGTTAGTGTGAGCATCGTATCGGCGTTTTGTAGTACATATAATACAAATTAAACGATACATAACAAGCTTTCTTAAAGGATTTACCAATACGATTTAAATACAAATTAAATACAAATATGTATTGATGAGATCGTGATCACGGATTAAATGTCTTGAAGTTGTATTATTCTTACCGTCGGCAGGGACGACTGTCGTACTAATCCGTGACTATGGGACAAAGGTTATGAAACTTACTACTCTAACGAATAAGTCGCTCGTAAATCTGCAAACTACGTTTAGCAGTCGAGAAGAAGCGATTTACGCACTTGCTGACCAACTGGATCAGCAAGGCAAACTGCATAACAAGCAAGAGTACCTTGATGCAGTATTTGCTCGTGAAGAGCAAGGCCCGACAGCGCTTGGCGAAGGCCTAGCAGTACCGCATGGCAAGACTGACGCGGTTAAAGAAGCTGGTTTCGCTGTAGCAACGCTTAAAGAAGACATGAAATGGAAAGGCTTGGATGAAGACGAAGATGTAAATCTAATCTTCCTAATTGCGATTCCAAATGCAGAAGCGGGTTCTACCCACATGCATCTGCTTACTGCACTGACAACTACATTGGTTGACGACGATGTTCGCGAAGCAGTATTAAAAGCAACAACCGCTGAAGAAATCTTCGCGCTTCTTGATGGCGACAATCAACAAGATGAAAAACAAGACAACTTAGATACAAATGCCCCGACAATTGTATGTGTGACGGCTTGCCCAGCAGGCATTGCTCATACCTATATGGCGGCAGAGTATCTTGAAAAGGCGGGCAAAAAGCTTGGCTATAACGTGCATGTTGAAAAACAGGGCGCAAACGGTATAGAAGATCGCTTAACGGCTGAGCAATTAAACAATGCTGTGGCTTGTGTTTTTGCTGCTGAAGTGGCGATTAAAGAATCTGAGCGCTTTAACGGCATTCCTCGTGTAGAAACGCCAGTTGCAGAACCGATTAAACACGGTGAACGCATTCTTAATGAAGCGATTGAAGAGTCGAAAAAAGGTAACGGAGCAGAACGTAAAGTTGCTACTGATGACAAACCAAAGAAACTTCCGTTGAAAACTGAGCTTAAACAAGCACTGCTTTCTGGTATTTCTTACGCGGTTCCTCTTATCGTTGCTGGTGGTACTGTTCTTGCGGTTGCTGTTCTTATCGCGCAAATTTTTGACCTGCAAGAGCTCTACGCAACAAAAGATTCTTGGCTATGGATGTATCGCAAACTAGGTGGCGGCCTACTGGGTACATTGATGGTGCCAGTACTGGCGGCTTATACAGCGTACTCATTAGCAGATAAACCGGCACTTGGTCCTGGCTTTGCCGCGGGTATTGCAGCAAACATCATTGGCTCTGGTTTCCTTGGCGGTGTTGTTGGTGGTTTGATTGCTGGTTACGTGATGCGTTGGGTGAAAGAGCATGTTCGCTTAGGCCCTGCGTTTAACGGCTTCCTCACTTTCTACCTTTACCCTGTAATCGGTACTTTGGTGGCAGGTAGCTTGATGCTGTTTGTTATCGGTAAACCTGTAGCTTTCCTAAACCAAGGTCTGACGGATTGGCTGAACGGTATGTCAGGCACCAATGCATTGTTATTGGGTGCGATTCTAGGTCTGTTTGTATCATTCGACTTAGGTGGTCCGGTAAACAAAGCCGCATACGCATTCTGTTTAGGTGCAATGGCGAACGGTGTTTATGGCCCATACGCAATCTTTGGTTCAGTAAAAATGGTATCAGCGTTCACCGTAACGGCTTCAACCATGATTGCTCCACGCTTATTCAAAGACTTTGAGATTGAAACCGGTAAATCAACTTGGCTACTTGGCCTAGCGGGTATTACCGAAGGCGCAATCCCAATGGCGATTGAAGATCCAATCCGTGTAATCGGCTCATTCTTACTAGGATCAGTGGTTACAGGTGCGATGGTTGGCGCGGCAGGTATTGGTCTATCGACTCCGGGTGCGGGTATCTTCTCTATCTTCTTGTTACACGATTCTGGTTTGGGCGCATTCTCTGCTGCTGCAATCTGGTTCGGTGCTGCCATTGTCGGCACAGTGATTTCAACCATTACTCTTCTGATGTGGCGTGGTCACGCTGTAAAAAAGGGTAAGTTTGAAGCAAGTACTGCAACACAGAACTAACTGAATTTTGAGTTAGCTGCTAACTCACTGCGAAATCAATATATAAAAAATAACAAACAACTGGCTGTCCTAAATACCTGTGCTCCTAACGGTTTTATTCTCACAGATTCTGGGCGTGGTTTTCTGCACCCTAAATTTAGTGGCAGCCAATTTTAACCCCTTGAAAAACTTTAATTTAGTCGTATTTGAGCTCGAATTTAAGATTTACTCGAAGCGACACATTTAGGTAAATGATTATGACTACATCACGCGTACATATTACTCCACACATGCACTGGGATCGTGAATGGTATTTCACAACAGAAGAGTCTCGTATTCTTCTAGTGAACAACATGGAAGAAATCATGAACCGTCTGGAGAGCGATCCAGAATACAAATACTACGTTCTAGATGGTCAAACAGCCGTTCTAGAAGATTACTTCGCGATCAAACCAGAGAACACAGAACGCGTAAAAGCATTGGTTGAAGCGGGCAAGCTAATTATTGGCCCTTGGTACTCTCAAACCGACACAATGCAAGTTTCTGGTGAGTCAATTGTACGTAACATGATGTATGGCATTCGCGACTGTATGAAATTTGGCGATGCAATGAAGATCGGTTACCTACCAGATTCATTCAGCATGAGCTCTCAGCTGCCGATGATCTATAACGGCTTTGACATTACACGTGCAATGTTCTGGCGTGGTTGTTCAGAGCGTCATGGCACCAACAAAACAGAGTTCTTATGGCAATCAAACGATGGCAGTGAAGTGACTGCGCAAGTACTTCCGCTGGGTTACGCGATTGGTAAATACCTTCCTCAAGATGAAGAAGGCTTGCGTGCTCGTCTAGATAAGTACTTCCCAGTGCTAGAAAAGCCATCTGTGACTAAAGATATCTTGCTACCGAATGGCCACGACCAAATGCCGATTCAAAAAGACATCTTTGAAGTAATGGACAAGCTTCGCGAAATCTACCCAGATCGTGAATTCTCAATGAGCCGTTACGAAGAAGTGTTCGAGAAAGTAGAAGCGGCGCGCGACCAACTCGACACAATCAAAGGCGAGTTCAACGACGGTAAATACATGCGTGTTCACCGTACGATCTCTTCTACGCGTATGGACATCAAACTGATCCACGCAGAAATCGAAAACAAGATTGTAAATATCTTAGAACCGCTAGCGTCTATCGCTTGGACATTAGGCTTTGAGTACCACCACGGTTTGATTGAGAAAATGTGGAAAGAGAGCATGAAGAACCACGCTCACGACTCGATTGGTTGCTGTTGTTCTGACAAGGTTCACGCTGAGATCCTAAACCGCTACATCCTTGCGGACGATATGGCGACAAACCTGATTCATTTCTACAAGCGTAAGATTGTCGACCACATGCCAGATCGCGAAGGTTGCGACAAATTGGCGATGTTTAACCTTTCTCCGTACGAGCGTGAAGAAGTGGTGAACACAACCATCACTATCCGTGCTCAAGAATTTTCTATCTTTGATGAAAACGAAAACCCAGTTGAGTACTTCATCCAAGACAAGCGCCAAATTGACCCAGGTAAAGTAGACCGCCAAATCGTTCACTACGGTAACTATGACCCGTTTATGGAGTTTGATATTCAAATCAAACGCACTGTGCCAGCGATGGGCTTCACCACGTTACACATCCAAGGTAACGAGAAGGGCGCAGTAAAAGTTGCAGAACAAAAAGACTACTTGCTAGAGAACGAGTACTACCGAATCAATGTAAACGACAACGGCACTCTGACTATTTTCGATAAAGAGACAGAGCAAGTATTCGACCAAGTACTTCGTTTGGAAGACGGTTCTGATGACGGTGATGAGTACGATTACTCTCCATCTCGTCAAGAATGGTTACTGTATTCAGACGAGTTCCCAGTCGAAACATCGATTGACCACCAAGGCTTCCAATCGGTAGCGAACATCGCTTTCCGCATGAACGTGCCTGCAAACCTTGCAGAGCGTGAAGAACGCACGGGTCAAAATGGTTTTGTTGAAGCGCAATGCCAAGTGGTATTGAAACAAGGCTCTCGCCGCATCGAAGTCCGCATGGAATTAGACAACCAAGCCGACGACCACCGTGTTCGTGTATTAGTACCAACACCATTTGTCTCTGAAACTGTCGTTGCAGATAACCAGTTCGGTTGTATTACTCGCCCGACCAATGACCCTGCTATGGCGGTTTGGGAAGAAGAGAAGTGGAAAGAAGCGCCAGTTCCTGTGTATCAGTTAATGAACTTTGCAGCGCTAGAAAACGGCAAAGCGGGCATGGCTATTATGTCGAATGGTCTACGTGAATTTGAAGTGATTGCATCTCAAGGTGACGAAAACCGAGATACCTTCGCACTGACACTATTCCGCGGTATTGGCGTGTTAGGTAAAGAAGAGCTATTGCTTCGTCCAGGTCGTCCTTCAGGTATCAAGATCCCGACACCAGATTCACAAGTGCGCGGCAAGTTAATGTGTGAATTCACGCTGTGTGGTTTCTCTGGTAACCACATTGACGCGAACATCATGGCGCAAGCACGTGACAATGTCACTCAAATCGAATGCTACAACAAGATCCCTTACAACGCGATGAAGCTGAATGTGGGCGAGCAAAATCTACCAATGAGCTTCAGTTTGCTATCGAAGCAACAAGCAGGTGCGGTTCTAAGTGTGCTTAAGAAAGCTGAAGACGAAGATGCGTTGATCATGCGTGTCTACAACCCAGCAGAAACGGGTTCAGTATCGGATTCAATCTCTTTCACTCAAGCAGTTTCAAGCTGGAAAGAGACAAGCATGGACGAGCGAGTACGCGAAGGTGATGTAGCAACAGAAACCTTCGGCCAACTGGCATCTTGCCAAGCGAAAACATTCCAAATCAAATTCTAATTTCAATTACCCGCTCACCTTGGTGAGCGGGAATGGTGAACGACAATGAAAATTGTAATTGCCCCCGATTCATTTAAAGAATCACTCGACGCTCATCAAGTTGCGTCTTGTATTGAGCGTGGGTTTGCTGATGTTTTCCCTTATGCAGAGTTCGTCAAACTGCCTCTAGCTGATGGTGGTGAAGGCACGGTAGACGTGTTGCTAGAAGCACTCAATGGTAAAAAGCAACAGTTGCAAACAGCGGATCCAATCGGACGTGAATGCACGGCTTACTGGGCATCGTTAGAGCAGGCTGTTGATGGAAAAAATGTAAAAACTGCCTTGGTAGAATTTGCTCAAGCGTCTGGCTTAGATCGATTAACGGTAGAAGAAAGATCACCTTTTACAGCATCGTCTTACGGCACAGGGTTGCTGATTAGAGATGCGCTAGATCAAGGCGTAGAACAAATCATTATCGGCTTGGGCGGTAGTGCCACCAATGACGCAGGTGCTGGCATCTTACAAGCGTTGGGAGGCAAGTTATTAGACAAGCAAGGCAACGAACTATCTGGTGGCGGCGCCGAGTTAAGCCAGTTAGCAAGCATCGATCTTGATGGACTACACCCGAGATGCAAAGAAGTGACGTTTGTGGTCGCGTGTGATGTGAACAATCCACTGTGTGGTGAAAGCGGAGCCAGTGCCGTGTTTGGTCCGCAGAAGGGAGCATCAAAAGTTCAAGTTGAACAACTTGATACTGCGATCGGACATTTTGCCGATATCGCTCAAGCGCGCACGGGTATTAATCATCGAGACACTGCTGGTTTTGGTGCGGCTGGAGGCACGCCACTGGGGTTAAGTCTTGCATTCAATATCCAAATTAAAGCGGGTATTGAGATGGTATTAGATGCCTTGGGTGCAGATAAGGTTCTTGAAGGTGCTTCACTGGTCGTGACCGGAGAGGGGCAGATGGACAACCAAACCCTGCAAGGTAAAACACCTTTCGGCATCGCTCAGCGAGCTCAAAAGTTGAGTATTCCAACCATTGGAATTGCGGGCTCTTTGGGGCAAGACGTTGAAAAACTTTACGGCTCAATGTCTAGCTTATTTGGAACCGTACGTTCACCTCAGTCTTTAGACCAAGTTTTATCAGAAGCGAATCAAAACCTGACTCGCACTGCCCGTAATATCGCCGCCACGCTCAAGCTTGGCAGCCAGATTTTTAATGAGAAGTAATTATGTCTCTATTTAAACTCGACAACGTTATTCAAAACTACGCATGGGGAAGCAAAGACTCCATCAACCAACTGTTTGGTATTGTGAACCCAAACCAAGAACCTCAAGCAGAAATTTGGATGGGTGCTCATCCTAATGGTTGCTCAAAAGTAGGTGATACCGGTGAGTCGCTTTCTCACATGATTGATGAAAACAAAATCGATGTCTTAGGCGGGTACACGGCGGCACGTTTTGGTGAATTACCTTTCCTGTTTAAGGTGTTGGCCGCTGAAACACCATTATCAATTCAGGTTCACCCGAACAAGCGAAAATCAGAATTAGGTTTTGAGCGAGAGAATGCACTTGGCATCCCTTTGAATGCGTCTAATCGTAACTACAAAGATCCAAATCATAAACCTGAGTTGGTTTATGCGTTGACCTTTTACAAAGCGATGAATGGCTTTCGTCCAATCGTAGATATTATTGCCTTGTTCGAAGAAGCGGATATTCCTTCGTTAGCGATTGAGCTTAATGTACTGAAAGCCAATGCCGACAGTGATTCTCTGAAGTCTTTTTTTAGCGCAATTATGTCTCTTGAAGGTGAACGTAAAGAAGCCGTACTTGATGAGCTTTATGCTGCACATGCGCGACCAGCCAAAACGGTCATGGGGCGTGAAGCTCTGCAATATAGCAAAGAGTTCAAACAGCATTATCCGGGTGATATTGGCTTGTTTGCTCCATTGATGCTTAACACGGTTGAACTGGCGCCAGGTGAAGCGATGTTCCTGTTCGCAGAAACACCCCATGCTTATGTTCAAGGCACAGGCTTAGAGATCATGGCAAACTCAGACAACGTGCTTCGTGCCGGTCTTACACCCAAATACATAGACGTTCCTGAGCTTATCGATAACACGATCTTTGAGCCGATTAAGCCAGAAGATATTCGCCTTAAGCCTGTATTGAAAGAGGGTAAGATGAGCTATCCGATTCCAGTAGATGATTTTGGTTTTGATATCTTGTCTGCGACTGATGAGAGCAAGTCACAGTATTTACGTAGCGCGGAGATCTTGTTCTGTGTGGAAGGAGAGGCGACCGTCACTTCAGAAGGACGGTCAGTTTCTCTTAAACCCGGAGAATCGGTCTTTGTAAGTAGTAATTCAAGTGTTTACCAATATCAAGGGAATGGCATTTTGGCTCGTGCTTTTAACTAGTGCCCCCGTGCTAGCGATCAGCAAAAGAAATGTCAGAGTGCCACTGTAAAGTGGTACTCAATATTGGATTGATGGTTGTTACCTATCTGTCTTTGACAGCATTAATTATTGACCATACCCGCTACTCTTGCGGGTTTTTTTATAAGTAGAATGAGCAGATATAAGTGTGTACAAAAGATAAACCCTGCGATCAGAGCAGGGCTTTTATTGAATCAGTACTGAGTGACTGGTTAGGCAATGTGCGTCATTTTATTAAGCACAAAGGTTTCGATACAGTCTTCAGTCGCAGCCATGTACTCAGCGATGTGTTGGCTCGCTAAGTGTTTCTCTAGGTGAGCTTCAGACTCCCAGTTCTCATGAAAAACGAAGTGAGCAGGGTTACTGTTATCTTGGTGTAAGTCGTAGTTTATACAACCGTCTTCAACACGGGTTCTATCGATCAATTTAATCATCTCTGATTTAACTAGCTCAGTTTTGTCTTCTTTAGAGACGATCGTTGCAATAATAGTCAGTTTGCTCATTTTCAATTCCTCGGCTTTAAACTCGATAAGTTCACGTAATATAAGTATAAATTCAGATTGAAGAAAGAGTTCTGAAATCCAATAACTATGGTTCTTGAAGCCCATAATTTAGACTTGAGAGTATTTGGCTAATGGCTAATGGCTAATGGCAAATAGGTTACGCTCATAAAAAAGCCCTCATAGTAATATGAGGGCTTCAAATAAGAGTCAAGCAGTGTCGTTACTGGTACATTAAGCGGACTACTCAGCCTTAAGTATATTGTTCTACCTTAAGCATACTGTTCCACAGTCATTGCCCAATTTTTTTTCTGTTGCTCAAAATTCATTTTGATTTGTTGGTAACGAACTTTAAGTAGAGAGTGTTCGTACTTCTTCACAACATCTTCGCGTTTGCTTTCAAGTAGCTGCTTTTTGACTTCGTAATACTCGTTCATGTTTGATACTAGAGCATCGAATTCTTGTTGAAGTTTGTCTGCGATTTGTTGCTTGTCGGCACGATGCATGATCTTTTGCTGCGTACGTTTAAGTAACATTGATGCTTCTGCTTTTTCGATACGAGCTTGAGGGGTTTTCTTAAGCTTGCTTGCCAGTCCTATCAAAGAAGCACTCTTGATCAACCATTTTGTAGGATCGTATTGCCACCAGTAGATGCCGTTGCGGTAATCGTTCTCAAAGATGTGGTGGAAGTTGTGGTAGCCTTCGCCAAAAGTTAGAACCGCTAACACACCGTTATCACGGGCCGTGTTTTTGTCGGTAAAAGGTTGGCTACCCCAGATGTGAGCAAGAGAGTTAATGAAGAATGTTGTGTGATGGTTAAGCACCAAACGAACAGCACCTACGATTAACAACATGCCAAGTACGTCACCGTAAATAACACCTAAAGCGATAGGAACACCGAAGTTCATTAGCAATGCCAACAGAACATAGTGCTTGTGCTGCCACATAACAATTTTGTCTTTCTTTAAATCTCGACAATTTTCATAATTTTCATACATCGAGGTGCTGTAGTTACGAATCATCCACCCGATGTGAGAATACCAAAAGCCGCGTTTTGCAGAGTACGGGTCTTTGTCATTGTTATCCACGTGCTTATGATGCACACGGTGATCAGAAGACCAGTGTAACGCGCTGTTCTGCAGGGCAAATGCGCCACCTAATGCAAATAAAAATCTTAGGCTCGAATGCGCTTCAAACGCTTTATGAGACCATAAGCGGTGATAACCCGTTGTGATTGAAAGGTTACAGAACGTAAAACAGATTGCTAGCCATATCCAGTGCTCCATACCATAGTCAAAAAAGTAGCCATAAACGGGAGCCGCAACAACAGCAAGCAGCATACTAAAAGAGAATACAAAAATATTGAGCCAGATTAATGGCGGCTTTTTTGTAGATTGTTTGTCGGCACTATTCATTAGCAAATTTCCATTGAGCTTACATCTGTGCGCTAGAATATCAGCGTACACGTGTAAGTCAATATTGAAAGTGTAAACGTGTATTAGTATGTTTTGCTTAAATATTGTATAAAGGTAGTGTGAAATGTAGTAGCAAGTCATAAATGGAAGTACTAAGGGCTAATAAATGGAAATTAAGGTAGCTGAATATAAAGATTATGAGCGGATTGCCCAATTACACGCGGATAGCTGGAAGCTATATTATCGTGGCATTCTTGCTGATGATTACTTAGAAAATGATGTTTTGGAGGACAGATCTGTTATTTGGCAGACTCGTTTGATTAACCCTCCTTTTAACCAACATGTTTTATTGCTTGAAGAGGGCGGTTTACTGGTTGGTTTCGTCTGCGCGTTTGGTAATCACAACTTTGAGCGTGGCACGTTCATCGATGCGTTACATGTAGATAATGCCTATCGCGGTCGTGGTGTTGGTAAGCGTTTATTGTCTGAATTATCGAAGTGGTTGCAGCAATACTATTCGGATTCAGGTCTGTACCTAGAGGTGATGTCTGAAAATCACCAAGCGATTGCTTTTTATCAAGCGATTGGTGGTAAAGAAGAGCTAGAGCAAGTTTGGAATGCACCATGTGGAAGTCAAGTGAATGAGAAGGTGATTTCTTGGAGCTCTCCCGTTGAACTTGAACAGAAAACAGCAAGCATTGTGTATTCTTAGTCACTTCAAGTTGAATAATGGTTCCTTGCTCAACAGCTGCCTCTTACTGAAGTTGCTTTAAAGCTGAAGAACAAACCAAAAAGCCCCGAGCATTAAATTGTTCGGGGCTTTTTTGATTAGATTAGACACTTCAATTATTTGGCACTTAGTCGCACCATGTGATTTTTTCTTAAAACTAAGAGAGATTAACGCTTGTTCTTCAAGTAACGCTTACGACGCTCTTCTTTTTTCTTAATCTGTTGTTCGGCTTTCAGCGCAGCCGCTTCTTCAACTTCGATCAGTTCTTGTGTGATCATTTCTGGTAGCTCTAACGTTACTTTACCTAAAGTACCATTACGCAGTTCGTGAAGTAGGATTTCCGAACATTTGTGAATGTCGATATGACCACCAGCACGAAGTGCGCCACGCTTACGACCAATCGCTTCCATTAATTCGATGTCTGACTCTGGCAGCTCTTCAATTTGGTAGCGTTCTTGCAAAAGGTTAGGGTATTGCTTTGCAAGGTACTCGACTGTGTAGAATGCCACTTCATCGTATTCCATTGCCGTATCTTTTACAGCGCCTGTTGCAGCCAAGCGGAAGCCACTGTGTGGGTTTTCTACTTTAGGCCATAGGATTCCAGGAGTATCTGAAAGGATCACGCCATTTTGTAGATTGATACGTTGTTGACGACGAGTTACCGCAGGTTGGTTACCAGTAACCGCGATCGTACGTCCCGCTAAACAGTTGATGATGGTCGATTTACCCACGTTCGGGATGCCCATGATCATTGTACGAATGTTCTTACCCATCTGTTCACGGTGCGGTGCTAACTTACGCACGAGCTCCATAACGTGGTTAATTTCTTCTTTAGCGCTAGTAGTAATCGCAATCGCTTTAACGCCTTGCTCTTTCTCGAAGTGCTCAATCCAACGCTCAGTAAGCTCAGGATCCGCAAGATCGCGCTTGTTCAACACTTTTACACAAGGCTTATCGCCGCGCAGTGAAGAGATCATTGGGTTTTCACTACTGAACGGGATACGAGCGTCCAGTACTTCGATGATCACATCAACCTGTGGGATAACTTCTTCGATTTCTTTACGGGCTTTATGCATGTGACCCGGAAACCATTGAATAGACATAGAGATAAACCTTGATAAATATATTTGCTGCACATTGTAAGGGTTGGATGATACGTGTAAAGGTATATCTCTCCCGACCTTCAATGAGCTCAGTGAGTTTGCTTGAAGTATAGGCGACTTAGTGATGTTTATTTAACTTAGACTGATCTAATGAAGGTGAAATCCATTACTGTTGTGAAGCATAAAAAGCCGCAATATCTTTCAAGTCTTGATCATTGAGTTTACTCAGTTGTGTTTGCATCATCTCAGCGTAAGCGCCTTGTCTATCACCGTTTTGGTAAGCTTTCATTGTGTTATAGAGGTAAGTTGAATCTTGGCCAGAAAGTTTTGGGTAAGCAGTGTTACTTGTTTCACCCGTGGGGTTATGACAGAAAATGCAACTTGGTGACTTCATTTTACCCAGTTCAGGATCGCCAAAATTAGAGGCATGAAGGCTAGGGGAAAGAGTGAGTAATAGTAAAGTGAAGGAACGGTAAGTCATGCTTTTGCTCCGGTAAAAACATAACAATAAAGCTTACCCTAAGGGGAAGCTCAAGTCCGAATTGCTTTAGATGCTTTAGATGCTTTATGCTTTAGATATTTTAGAAGCTAATAGTGTTGACAGTTACAACTGACTTCGTTCTGTTAGGCGAGTAGAGGGCTTAAGAAGTGATGTTTTGCGAGTTCAAAAATTCTATTCGTACCTTAGAGGGCAGAATGTAATTAAGTCACTGGTGATATGATTTAAACTTCGTTGTTCAGTCTAACTGTGATTTTATGACGGAGGGGGATAATAGAAGATCACCTTTTCAAGGGCCTAAATTATAATACGATCTGTTGTAAAAATAACTGCAATCCAGTGTCTCTATATTTGTGACTCAAATATTAACTACATGCCTGGTTGTATAATAGTCTCTAAACTATTGATAAAATTTGCTTTTCTTATTGCTTCTTTTCGGTTGGTTACGTTTATTTTTTTATATATATTATATACATGCGTTTTTACTGTACTTTCTGAAATAAATAGTTCACTTGATATCTCTAAATTTGTATCTCCTCTGATAACTCGTTTAAATATTTGAGCTTCTCTTTTTGTAAGGGTAGATAATATTGCCTGTGACTTGAATGTTTGGGAGCGCGCATTGGATAAAATATGCGACATTAACTTCCTTGGTAGCCATAGGTCGTCATCACAGACCGTTTTCAAGCAACGTGTAAGGTGCTCTACAGGAGCATCTTGATAGATTATGCCCTTTATATTAAACATGTTGAATAGTTGCATTACGGTAATACTCTGTCCGGTAATATCAGAGGGAACATCATAGATTACCCATTTGTTGGACTCTACTTTTGATAAGGTGATGTAGACATCTTTGATATCAGCTAAGAGTAAGTAACTAATGAGAATGACATCGAACGTCTTGCGATGATTCGAACGTTCAATGCCTGAAATACATTCACGACTAAAACAAAAGTCACTGTATTTCTCTATTTCTCGTTGAATAAACTGGTTATTTATACCGTTATCGCCAATTAGGAGCATGTGCTTTAAATTATTTTTACTGTTATGCATACTTTACTCCGAAACTGACAAATCGTGTTGTGATTATATGATACTAGGTTTTATATAATTGCGTTGCATATCTCAGGATTTATATAATTACATATTTAAGGCTGCTGTGAAAGGAGGGGTTCTATAGAAATTTGTAATGTATCGCCATATATTCCTCCCGGTTTGTTCTCTGTTTCCCCAATTACAAAACTCAAAGGAATAGGTTGACCGATCGTAGCCGAAATACGCTGAATTTTTGCATCAAGTTGACCGAGGTTTACTCTATCGTTATCTAGGGAAAGTTCGTATGGAATATCCCATTTTGTCTCATCAGATTCATGACGTAGCATGCCTTGATGGGATGATTCCAATACGATGGTATACGCTGTATTACTTTGCACCCATAGGTTCGGTGCAGAACGAATAATCTTGTTTGAATATAATGTTCCTAGATCAAGGTCATAATGCTGTTGAGTTAACCCATAAAAGTGAACTTTTGCAGCTGGTGGCACGGTAACAGATACTGGGAGTGAGCTAGGGCTAATCTCTATTTGTTGGTTGTCTGAGGTATAAGAGGGCGACACTTCTAAAAGCCCCCGGTAGGTTCCTGACGCTAGCCACTGTTTGCTTGGGAAACGCATTTGTATGGTTGTCGAAGGTTGACTGTCGGTTAATGATAAATGCCACTGATTCGCGATTGGCACACCCACTTGTCCACTCCACTCGAAGTTGAGCTTGTCTTGGTTTAACCCTTTTAACGTCCGACTGGTATCGTTAAGTTGTAAAACCAAACTCAATTTACAGGCTTCTCCAACTATATTTGCATCGATCCTATAAGTATTAATTGTTGCGTAAGTACCTGTGTTGAACACGTCGTATTGCGACTGGGATGAGACGGGTTGAATCGTCAATGCACTAGCTTCACATGCTAATACAGAGGATACAGAATTTATGGCGATGAGGAACCATCCACCCCACCGAAGTTGTTTAATCCACATACACATCTCCTAGTCTGATCAAGTTGTCACTGCGCTCGCTGAGAGTAATGACGGCTGACTCTTGTCCTTTAGTGTCTAGAATCAGTTGATATTTCCCTGGCTTTAACCCAGATATCGCAAATATGCCACTCCGATTGGTAAAGAAGTCAATCGGTAACTGTTTAGCTTCACCAAGGTAATGTGCTACACCAGCGACAAGTGAAATTGGATTGTTACTTTGACGGTCGTATAGCTTACCGATCACGGTTAAGACCGCATCGGAACCAATTTGTAGTTGGAAGCCCCGTTTATAGTCAGGCTTAACCCAAAAAGCACCATCCCCCAAATCATATCCTGGTGGTAAGTTATCGACCTCATAACCGATGACTTGGCTATTGTAAGCAACAAGATCAGGAACCATGGCACTGGCATCTCCGTTAAGGTAAACACGTGCGTACTCTCCGTCTTTTGTTGGGTCCAATGCCACGTCATTCTCTGCGAGGCTTTCATGCTTGCTGACAATAGCAAATGCTTCTCGGACTGGTCTGCCGATCGTTACCGATGAACCTGCAAACGCAAGTGCACTGCTGATGGTTACGTCGGTACTGTGGTTTCTTGTGTCACCACTAATGTCGTCAAGTCGAGAGGCATGGGTCGCACTCAATTCGTAACGGTTTGCCGTATAGTTAATACCAGCGTCCATATCGGCGTCCGTTTCTTCATTCGTAATGACACTCGCAAAGCCTGATATCCCTCCGGTGTTACCTATATTATTCTGATAGCTGTAATCTAAGGCGGCTTCTCTTAGCTCTGTACTGTAACGACCGACGACACGAGTTTGTCGGCTAAGAGGCCAACTTATGGTGAGCGTAGTGCTGATGTCATCGTCTTTACTGGCGTGATCTTGATAGCTAACACGGGCACTCCAAGTCGCGTGAGTATCAAACAGTCCGTCCGATAAACTCGGGCTAATTAGCCAATAGTCGTTCTCTTTGTCTATTCCTAAACGGTAATTGACTGTCATGGCGGCACGTAATGATCGACTTAGATAAATCGAACCGAATGCAGAAGCATAATGAGTGGTTAAGTTGATGTCTTTATCGGAGGCGTCAAACCCAGCAACACCAGTAAAATTGTTGCTCAGATACTCATAACTAACACTCAGTTGTGGAGCCAGTGTATTCTTGCTGGAAAATTCCGCATCGAATGCAAATTTGTAAGCATCGCCGTTTCCTAATACAGGATGTTCGCTACGTGAAGCATTGAGTTCAGTGACTCCCCATCTAGAAGCGATGAGTGCGGTAGTACCATATTGGTATAAATCTTCACGGGTTTGAAAGTTGGTACCTAACGTTAACCAAGGGTTAATCCCCACATCAACATAACCATGGAAAATACGCTCATCGGTTAGGTATTCTAATTGTCCATTTTGGAGTTCAGAGGGTGCTCCATACATAATGCTATATTCAAACTCACCGCTATTGAGTAAGTCGTTACCCGTCGCAATAGAAAACTCGATACGCTCTTCATTCCCAGAACGATCGGTAATGACGAGTACAATATCGTTACTACCTTGCGCAAGAGGTATATCACTCAGGTTGTAGCTACCAGCGCCTAAGGTCAATCGTTGGACTGCAATCCCATCTATATAGACATCGACATTCGAGGCTCTTTGAAGTGTGAATGATTGATTGGCTCGTGGTCGTGCATTTCTGGTTGGAATCAGTGTGAAATCTCGAGTTAAGCCAATACCAAGTATGTCGGTACTGTCCTGAAAAGATTGGCCACTGTTGTACATATCGCCGAGCACAAGTCGTGTACCTTGCTGTGCAAAGTCAATATTAAGACGAGTTCCTTCTCTCACATATTGTGACTTTTTCGATGAACCATTTTCTAAATAGGATTCATATTCAAAATTGAAAAAACCAATGTTAAGTGCAGAATCGAATTGACTGCGATAAAGATCTTGCCTTGACGATTTTTGATCGACATATTGGCTCTCATTGGCGGAAAGGGCGACGTTAACGTATCCGCTTAACAGACTTGGCTCAGCATAGTTATAAAAATCATCTGCGCCGTTCATCGAGAGTTGTTGGGTTAAGCTAAATTCTGGCGGAACCGTCACGATACATTCCAACGAAGAAAAGTCGAAATTAAGTCCCAGCCCTACGCTCATAAAGTGGTGCTGCGACAGCATCTCATCGTCTGTCGTGTCATGGAGCTTACCAATACCTTCTTGAGTGACGACAGACGAAAGGAGAGACAGCGTACTTTCCTTTGGCAAAAGAATTTCGTTGTTTGCGGTAATGATAATGTCCGCTTCACCAAGAATGGTGTCACTTATCCTTAGTAAAGAGGTAAGTTGAATGTCGCGTCCTGTCGGGTTCAATACCATATCCTGGCCCCAAGCTACAGGGCTTAAGGCGGCACAATAAAACAGTACTAATCCCAAGACATAGAAAACTTGCCACATCTTGTGAGAGGTTTCAGTTTTCATATCCATGATAAGTGCCTACTGGTAAGTAATTTAAAGAAGAAGGCAAAGTAATAGTCGAGCGTGGTGGAATAAACTGTTCACCTAAAGCCTCATGTACCTTTTGGTTCTGAGATTCGAGCCCCTTAAAATGAAGTAACGATGTATAGGTAAATCGCGACCCTGAATTAGTAAGTGTTAGTTTTCCTTGTTCATCTATATGTAAGTTCACGTCAGGCTCTAGCGAGGATGAGTGAATGTGCAACAACGCATTGTAGTGAACTTGCAAATTGATACCGGTTGTTAAACTGGTAGGACTGTCCATTTTTTCGTTGTTTTGACCAATATTTAAGGTACTGAAACGAACAAAGTAACTTTGGGAAGTTTCGAGTTGGCGGTTTCCCAACCATTGTATACGGAATACTTGACGTTCACCGGGTGCCAACATAGCGGCAGGTGGAAACACAAACATCACCTCACTCGATAGATCTATTGTTTGGAACGTACCATCAGGTAAGAATTTCAAACGACGAACGTTAGCTTCAAGTGGGAGATCCCGCGTTGAGTTGTTAGTCACAACCAGTTGCGATGTTGCCCTGTGATCGGTATTGAGTTCAATGACGGTTGGAAACAGTGTTATGCCAAGCGCTTGTCCACACAGAAAACAAGAAATGAACCCACCAAAAATATAACGTCTCATTGCTACTGATCCTGCTCGATTTCAATCGATAGCGTCTCTACATTGTAATTTTCAAGTGGCTGCATTTCGAAAAAACGAGTGGAATAGGGAAGAACTAAAGTTCCTGGAATACGTTTGGCGATTTCTACGCCTTTTAAATAGGTTGATTTTTTGCCGTCAGAAATTTTCCATGTCGTATTGGTTAACCGACCATAACTATTACCGCTGTTCAGTACTTCAAGGACCCATTTGTTATTCTTGTTATTTGGTTCGATACTTTTAATTTCTAGTTGAGAGGCAGTGTTCTGAGGTCGCACGTTGATAAGCGTATTAAACTGAAGTAACAGACTCACTTGCCCTTGGTTGCTACTTGCTCTTTGAACTTTCACTTGCTTAACCGCAATACGAAAAGCTTTTGACTCTGTAATGGACGGATCGCCTAAATATCGGACCATAATAGATTGCGAACGTCCAGGCTCTATAATTGCAGTTACTGGAATCACTAATAGCTCGTCATCTGCAGGCGTCGTGGTCTCTTTTCCGTATTCATTCATAGTCATAAATACTGGAGACAGTTCGACTGTGAGTGGTTCGGTAGACGAATTCTCAACCCTCATTGTCATTTGAGCTCTTTTACCAAGTGGCGTCATCTCCATAGACATCGGCTCTACTTTGAACGCATGAGCTGACAAACAAGTGAGTGACAATAATAAGAGAACAGTCCATTTATGCATGATCCATTTATACATCGCGATGAGCTCCAAATTAAACTAGAGTCGTAATACAACTGAGGTTAAGTTTTAATACAACAAAGGCTTAGATGAAGTCGGAGGCCAAATAATAGCCCCCGACTTATTCAACCTCTAATTTGAGGTGATATTTACGGTTAACGTATCTGAATAACCACCTGCCCATGGGGAGGTTTCTGTTGTCACAATATCAATGGACGCGGCAACACCAGTCGCCAATACTCCTGAACCACCATAAGAGTTACTGATTGAAACGTCATTTAGGCCTGGGCCTCCTGGCGCATTAAGCGTGAAAGGAGCTAAGCCTGAAGGGTTAAATGTTGCTTCGTATGTAAGAGCGTAGTCTTCGCTATCATCGGACTCTAGACCACCCTCAGCACTCGTCAGTGTTACAGTTGCACCATCGACGTCATTACACTTCATGTTAAGGCCACTAACAGAAAGGTTTTGAATTTGAGATACATTACCAAAGTCCATCAGTTGTGTTGAAAGACCAGTAACTTCACATACAGGTGAAACAAAACCAACTAGCTGGACATCACCAGGAGCGGCTTGAACTTGAGCACCAAAAATAGCTGTGACTGTTGCTGCGTAGAGTGTTAGCTTTTTCATTAGAAATTCCTTTATCTTAAATGATTGGCTCGAATACTGCTGAGCGTATGTTGTTCTGCAGATACATTGCAGAGCTTTTACTTGGTCACGCTATGAATCGAAGGGTAAACTTCGATCTCAATAACGTCTTGATAATAACCCGCGAAACGCAAGCTATTTTCGAGTGCTACCCTAAGGCTCCCCTGTTGAGAGAAAGGAATAACACCAGAACTGTTTATCATTACTGGTGAAGTAAGTTGGCTGCTGTGCCTACTTTCATAAAGACGAAGCTCGTCTATTTGTAATGACAGATTATAAGTTTCAATAATATCAACCCCTTGGTGTTGATATTTTAAGCCTCCATATTTTGAATTAATCGTTATACCCAACGGACGGTTACAATACATATTAAAAGGCAATAGTTGCACATCACGGCGTTCCGTAAACTTCATGACATTGCCAGAAAAGAAATTTATTTCGCATCGATCTTTGATCTGGCCATTAATTCCTAACGTTAAGGTGTTAGCACTGGTGTAGAATGAAAGTGACAGACTAAAAATTAACGTTGAGACGATGAATTTGTGAATAAATACGAATGCTCTAATCATCATTTCACCTCTCATTGATTGAATGTAACCTGTTGCTTAACTTTCAAAACTATAAGTGCTTTAAAAAATGGTGAAGTAGTAAAAAAAGTTTATTATTTAGACGAAGTATGAGTTTTAGTATGAGTTTAAGGTAAGGTATAGAGAGTACATTTTTAAATAATAATTTTATTTTCAATTAGATAGGGAGTTTTTGACCCACAGTTATATTTACGAGTGAATTTTTCTTAATTGATAAAATTAGAACTATGGTCTACGGCGTGATTTTTGGTGAATTTTCCGTGGATTATTCTTCCAGGGATATTTTGTTTTTAGTTTTATTCACTGGTTTATAATTTGAATGTAACGAATATTAATGATAATAGTGAACCATAGCTATCTATATTGGTTGGTGATTTTCTATTTAAATTAGCCTCTTACGAAGATTTTTTAGAATTGATGTGTTTTGTTTCTAAATATCGTACGTGTGGTAAATAAAAATGAAATTATTACTACTAAATTATTTGACTTTATCTGGCATGAAAAATTTCATATAACAAATGAAAGTCGAAATTTAACGATAAGTGAATACTTAAACGCAGGTTTAATACATAGAAGGTATTCACATAGGCCAAAACAAGATTGCGTTCTGTTGCAGTTAATTTAGTTGAGTCTATTAGGCAGATTAGTCGGTATAGGTATAGGTATAGGTATAGGTATAGGTATAGGTATAGGTATAGGTATAGGTATAGGTGAGGTGGCTATTTTTCGGTGGAAGAGGTGAATGATTTTTTTTAAAAGACTAAAGCTTCGTAAGGGAAGCTTTAGTCTTAATTGCTTTAATGCGAATCTTGTTCAGCGTTAAAGCGCATTTTCCAACTTAGTTAGGAAAGTCGCGATGTCTTCTGAACTGATATCTCTATGAGTAACGAAACGTACAGGGTTACCTGGTGACATAGTAATACCTTGCTCTCCTAACTCCCGTGCGATGCGGTTAATATCAACCGACTGGTCTAACTTCGCAAACACAATATTAGTCTGAATGAAATCAGGGTTAACAGAGAAACCTTCTAACTTGCTTAAACCAATCGCTAGTTTTTTTGCGTTTTCATGGTCTACTTTAAGTTGAGCCACGTTCTCCGTGATCGCCATTTTACCTGCTGCAGCAAGAATACCAGCCTGACGCATACCGCCACCGACCATTTTACGCAGTCGACGAGCTTTAGCGATGTACGCTTTGCTACCAAGAAGTAGAGAGCCAATCGGAGCCCCCAAACCTTTTGATAAACAAATTGTCATCGAATCGAAGTGTTGTGCGATCTCTTTAATGTGAACATCTAGTGCAGCCGCCGCGTTATAGACACGCGCGCCATCTAAGTGCATTTGCAGGCCGTGTTGGTTTACGAACTCACGCGCTTCCGCTAGGTAAGAGACTGGCAGCACTTTACCATTGATTGTGTTTTCTAAACTAAGAAGCTTAGTACGAGCAAAGTGGCTGTCGTCTGGCTTAATCGCTGCAGCAAGCTTTTTAAAATCTAACGTGCCGTCAGGGTTGTTCTCGATTGGCTGAGGTTGAATCGAGCCTAATACTGCAGCGCCGCCAGCTTCGTATTTGTAGTTGTGCGCTTGTTGGCCACAAAGGTATTCGTCACCACGCTCACAGTGCGCCATTAAACCCAGTAGGTTGGCCTGTGTGCCGGAAGAAGTGAACATAGCCGCTTCAAAACCGGTTTCATTTGCAGCCCATTGTTCCAGTTCGTTGACGGTTGGGTCATCGCCATATACATCATCGCCTACTTCTGCATTTGCCATTACATCACGCATAGCTTGCGAAGGTTTAGTTACGGTGTCAGAACGAAAGTCCATGTTTATCTCCTAGAGTACTATTAGGTAGTCATATAATTGGCTATAGATGGCCACATAGTTGGGCTTTGCTTAAACAAGCGATGGTTTTGGTATCGGTAATTTGATCGTTGCGAACTTTATGTTGCAGTTCTTCCAAGCTAAGTTCGATAACCTCTATTACTTCATCTTCATCACATTCAAAGCGGGTAGTAAGGCTTAAGTCTTTTGCGATGAACAAGTGTTGGATCTCATCACAGAAGCCAGCTAAAGGGGTAACTTGTCCCAAGCTCTGGAAATAAGTTGCACTGTAACCCGTTTCTTCTTCGAGTTCGCGTTGTGCACATTGAAGAGGTGTCTCATCAATTTCCATCGTGCCAGCAGGGAGTTCCAAAAGCCATTTTTTAAGAGAAGGACGAAACTGGTTAATGAGGATGATTTTTCCAGACGAAGTGATAGGAAGAATAACGGCCGCGCCGGGGTGGTTTATTGTTGTATGTTTTACCACGACGTTCGTAGGGAGCGTCACGTTCTCTTCTATAAGAGAAATACTTTTCCATTGATGGATAACTTTACTCATGCAATCTGGCCACTTTCCTTGCCAATTTTTCTTATAACTGAAGACGTGTACCACCATAACGTCTATGGTGTCGAAAATAAAAGAAAAATTAGGGTTAACAATAGATTTAGTTTCACACCATTCGTGATGCTACTCTCATAATTGGAATCTATGATTGCGCGAAAATTGCAGCTTAACCATCTGATATAAAGGCAACTCAATAATAAAAGATACTTGTAACAAAGTGCTAACAAATGTATAAAAACGTATCTACACTCTCAACTGTTCAAAGATTTTCGGAGTAACGCATGAACCCTTCTATTTCCTCACATGCTGACAAGGCGCTACTCTCTGAAAGAATCAATAAATTAGCGCATGCTCTCTCTGATGGCGTTTATGAAAGAGAAGACACCATTAAGCTTTGTTTACTGGCGGCTCTGGCTGGCGAAAGTGTGTTCCTATTGGGCCCTCCGGGTATCGCAAAAAGCCTTATCGCTAAACGCCTCATCCAGGCTTTTGACAACAGTAGCTACTTCGAATATTTGATGACACGTTTCTCTACTCCTGAGGAAGTGTTCGGCCCATTAAGCATTCAAGAATTAAAAGACAACGGTCGTTACGTAAGGCTGACCGAAGGCTACCTACCAACCGCGCAAGTTGTATTCCTTGATGAGATCTGGAAAGCAGGCCCTGCCATTCTCAATACGTTACTGACTGTGGTTAACGAAAAGACATTTAAAAACGGCGCAGACATTGAGCGTGTGCCGATGCGCTTGTTGGTTTCAGCGTCTAATGAACTTCCTGACGAAGACAGCGGGCTAGAAGCACTTTATGACCGAATGTTAGTTCGCGTGTTCGTCAACCGTATTCAAAACAAACAAAACTTCAAATCGATGCTGACGACGGGTACTTCCCAAGAAGCTGTGATTCCAAAAGGATTGGCGATTACTGATATTGAATACCATCAATGGCAGAAAGAGCTCGATAACCTGGAATTGACAGATAACTCGTTTAACAAGTTATTTGAGCTAAAAACCATGCTTGAAGACACGGTTAAGAAGCAAGGCTCAGCGTCAGAGTCGGATTTGTATGTTTCGGACAGACGCTGGAAGAAAGCGGTTAAACTATTGAAAGCGAGCGCATTTTTCAGTGGCCGTGATAGCGTTAACCCGCTCGATATTATGCTTCTTCAAGATTGTTTGTGGCATAGCCCTGAATCTCGCGATGTGGTTCGTAGTGTGGTAAAAGATTTTGCGTTGAACCGAGCGTTTGATCAGCAAGAGTCTAAATCTCAAATCGAAATGTCTCGTGAAGAGCTAGAAGAGATTCAAGATGATGTTGAATCGACTCTGTCGGTGTCGCTCTCTGTGGAGTCAACCAGTGGCTTACGACGTAAAGACGTTTACCAACATGATATCAAGAACGCGAAAATGTACAGCGTCGGTAGCGCATACAATCTTATTAAATTGGTTATGCTGCAAAGCAATATGTCGGTGTCTGAATCTGAGAAAGGCGATAGTCGTTGGGTGTATGTAGCCAAAGATGATTTTGACCGCGTTCTAAAAGAAGGTCATGGCGACATTTATGGTTACGTAAACGAAAACAAAAATCTATGCCGCTTAAAGCTCGACTTGGATGCATCGAATCAATTAGTGATCAAAGATATTGCTAATCGTTCTGTATTGGTGAGTGTGGTGACTACTGACGGTTTAGATCAAGAACTGTATAACAAGTGGTTGAACGGCGCTGAGAAAGCCCTAGAACAGTTAACTGCAGCTGAATTCAAGTTAAAAAGAGTACGCACTGAATTCCATGACGCATTACCGCATAACTATATTGACCCTGATTTACCGAAAGCGATGGAATCAAGCTTACAGGCGGTAACACAAGAGCTTGAAACGACAAAAGTGAAGAGTAGCAAGATCGCGCAACGCATTAAGTTCATGAGTCAGTACTTTGAGTAAGAGGGGGAGCATATGTTAGGAGCTGACGGCTTAAACCTCGCTTTGATGGTGGCTGACTCTGGTATCATTGATACCGCGATGAATGATCTTATCGCTCGTTCTCAAGTGATGATGGCTGCTGAGAATAAAGGTGTGAAAACATCAGTCAAAAACCACTTAGTTAAATGGCGCGGTAAAGTAAAAAAACGCGTCACTAAAGTGTGTGAAACCGACCGTTTCCAAGAGGAAATCGCACTTTACCAAGAAGTGATTTACTGGGATGAATCTCAGTTTTTTGACGAGATTGATCGCGTTATTAAGAAGCTGGAGTGGCACTCAGCATTTTATCTACAAGCAAGACGTTTGATGGAAAACAATAAAGGTGTTTATAACGCGATGTTTCCACATTACTTTTGTGATCAATGGTACCAATCGCTGTCAGATGCCATCAAACAAGCTCAAGTCACTGAACTCGAAACAAGCAAAGAAAAAGTCTTAGCTGATCTTTATCAGCGCATGGAAACCATGAAAAACATGGACAAAGTGACAGAGTCGGGCGATGAAGGCAGTGTAGGGCGTTTGTGGGACATGGCATCGGCCAAATTAAGCAAAACAGACCTAACCATCATGAAGCGCCACGCTGAGTTTCTGAATAAGCACAAGGGTTTGCAAGAGATCGCAGAAAAACTAGGACGTATGGCTGGTGAGGAAGATGATCCTTCGCTACACAAAGCTCCTGTAGAAGAACTGCAGATGGTTGAAGAGAAAAGCGATGAAGCGGTCGATGATATTGTTGGGATTCACGAAAGTGATGATCTCAACAAGATGCTGCCAAACGAAACCATGTTCCTCGCTTACCCTGAACTTGAGGTTATCTTTTATAAGCACTTGGCCGACAAGCGTTTATTGAGCTATCGTTCGCAAGGTAAATCACGGACATTACGTAAAGTAAAAGCGCAAAAGCCTGATAGCAAAAACGTCGATATTGAAAAAGGGCCGTTCATCGTCTGTGTGGACGCTTCTGGTTCTATGAGTGGGTTCCCAGAGCAGTCAGCCAAAGCAATGGCTTACGCTTTGATGCAAATCGCGCTTGCGGAAGAGAGAGACTGTTACGTGATTCTGTTCTCTTCTGAGCAGATTACCTATGAGTTAACAAGGCAAGATGGCCTGCGTGAAGCGAGCGACTTCTTAAGCTATTCATTCCACGGCGGTACGGATCTAGAACCTGTACTCATGAAGTCGATTGACCTGATGACGGGTGATAAATACAAGAACGCAGATTTGATCGTACTTTCTGACTTTATCGCCCCTAAGCAATCTGATGAAATGATTGCTCAGGTTGAAAAATTGAAAGAGCACAAAAACCGTTTTCATGCGGTTAGTCTTTCGAAATATGGCAACCCACAACTTATGACGATGTTTGACCATTGTTGGGCTTACCATCCAAGCCTAGTCGGTCGTTTTATGAAGAAGTGGTAACGTCGAATTCCTTAATTTGCTCCATTTTGCTGCGTGTTTATTGATTGAAGAGATCGAACATGCAGCAATTTGATTTAAATGTCAGCAAACGGAATTGAAATTCATTTTTTTGTTTGACTATCTCCCCGCGATCCGTAAAGTAGGCACCCGAACACAGCGGTGTGGCTTGCTTTAGCCCCTAAAGTGTTGAATTGAAAAGGCGCCTTGGCAGAGTGGCTATGCAGCGGATTGCAAATCCGTGGACCTCGGTT
>NZ_JBFSRZ010000013.1:0-99404 GCF_041466065.1 Vibrio sp. 10N.239.312.C11 | reverse complement strand
TCCCAGCCAAATATCCGTTCAGGTTCAAGCAATAATGCTTATCCGAACGGCATTAGACCTTATGGCCTGCCCTTATGTCTTTCGTTTTATCTAATCACTAATCTGTCGACATGCAGTTTAGATTCAATAACATCAATTCACGAAGTGCTACTGAGAACTTGGCAAACTCATGAACCGAACCTACTTTGAATTCATTGAGGATACTTTCCCAACGATGTAGAGAAACAGAGTTACTTTCCATCCAATCATCAAGCGCTTTAATCACATCGATGTCTGAAGCACAACCGCAGTTAAGCACTTGGCCAGTAAGCTGACGTTGCTGCCAATCCAGATCTTCTCTGAATGCTGCACGCGCTAGTGCTTGCCAGTTGTTATCTACAGCTTGACCATTGATTTGCTTCAAGAACCAGTGCAGAGACAAACGATCGCCAAGGTTGAAGTAAAGCTTCGACGCTTGTTGTACTGTTTTACCCGTCTCACGAGCCACTGTGGATATATCCAGTGCCGAGTACAAGCTAGACAAACGCGCAACCGAATTAGCCAATTCAGCGTTTACGCCTTGGTCAATCCATAACTGTGCCATTGCGTTATGCTCTTCTACTTCAGAAGCCACTAGGTTTTCATCCAGTTTCTCTGTGATAGTAAGAACATCGCCTTGGTAAAGTTCAATCAATGCTTTCACTGACTGTTTACCAGTACGGTTTCTTAACAACCAACGTGCCAAGCGACGAAGTGTACGGCGAACATGGTAGATCAATTCATATTGAGCTTCAGAACTTGAAACATTATCCAGTTCACGGATACTCTTCAGAACATGGCCAAGACCGTAGATTTCACGTGATGCTGCGTAAGCATTGGCAATATCAACGATATTTGCGCCCGTCTCTTCTTGCAGACGAGTAACGAAGTTACAACCCATCTCGTTAACCATTTGGTTAGCCAGCGCAGTCGCGATGATTTCAGAACGTAGTGGATGGTTATCCATGTGCTGAGAATAGTTACGACGTAACGCGGTTGGGAAGTATTGCATAAGCTGTTGAGCATGGAATTCATCATTAGCGATATCATCACTAACAAGATCTTCTTTAAGCACCATTTTACCGTAAGCGACAAGTACAGAAAGCTCTGGTCTTGTTAGACCTTGGCCTTGCTTTTCACGCTCAAGCAGTGTTTCGTCATCTGGGATGTATTCCAAACCACGATCCAAGTACCCTGCTTTTTCCATTGTATGAATAAAGCGGATTTGCTCTT
Organism: Vibrio sp. 10N.239.312.C11; assembly: GCF_041466065.1. Taxonomy (NCBI): domain Bacteria; kingdom Pseudomonadati; phylum Pseudomonadota; class Gammaproteobacteria; order Vibrionales; family Vibrionaceae; genus Vibrio; species Vibrio sp. 10N.239.312.C11. The sequence goes on along the minus strand of NZ_JBFSRZ010000013.1, from coordinate 98,153 downwards.
TTACTAAGCCAACACCTTGATGCTCAGTAACCGAAATAGACTCAGCTTGGCAATATGCGTCGTCTAGTACGATTTCGCCCACTTCATCTTCCATTGATTCAAGCACTTGGTTACGTTGCTTAACGGTTAGATCACCATTAGACACCAAACCATTCAAGAAGATCTTAATGTTTACTTCATTATCCGAACAGTCAACACCACCAACGTTATCAACGAAGTCAGTATTAACGCGGCCACCCGTCAGCGCATATTCAATACGACCCAATTGAGTCATACCCAAGTTACCGCCTTCACCAACAACCTTAGCTTTCAGGTCACGGCCATCGATACGAAGCACGTCATTTGCACGGTCACCTACGTCAGTATGAGTCTCGTTCGAAGACTTAACGTATGTACCGATACCGCCATTCCAAAGAAGATCAACCTGCATAGACAAGATCGCTTTGATCAAGTCATTTGGTGCCATTGATGCTTTCTTAGTACCTAGCATTTTCTGAATTTCAGGCGTCAGAGAGATAGACTTCGCTCGACGAGAGAAGATGCCACCACCTTGAGAGATAAGGTCTTTGTTGTAATCTTCCCAGCTTGAACGAGGAAGATTAAACAAGCGCTCACGCTCTACCCAGCTTGATGCTGATTCTGGATTCGGGTCGATGAAAATATGCATGTGGTTAAACGCAGCTTGCATACGAATATGCTTAGACAACAGCATGCCGTTACCAAATACATCGCCCGCCATATCACCGACACCGATAGCGGTAAAGTCCGTTGTTTGACAGTTGATGCCCATTTCACGGAAGTGACGTTTGACAGATTCCCAGCCACCTTTCGCCGTGATACCCATGGCTTTATGGTCATAACCGTTAGAGCCACCAGAGGCAAATGCATCGCCTAGCCAGAAATTGTATTCAGCAGATACTGAGTTTGCTAGATCTGAGAACGTTGCGGTACCTTTATCGGCGGCAACAACCAAATACGGATCATCTTCATCGTGACGAACAACACTCTTAGGTGGAATAACCTCACCTTCAATGATGTTGTCTGATACGTCTAGTAATGCACGGATGAAGCGCTTGTAACAACGTTGACCTTCAGCGAAAATTTCATCACGGCCAGACATAGTGTGTTGACGCTTACAAACGAAACCACCTTTTGCACCAACAGGTACAATTACTGTGTTCTTAACTTGCTGTGCTTTAACTAGGCCTAGAATCTCAGTACGGAAATCCTCTTGACGGTCTGACCAACGTAAACCACCACGAGCGACTTTACCGCCACGTAGATGCACACCTTCAATGTCTGGTGCGTAAACGAAGATCTCAAACGCAGGAACCGGCGCTGGGATATCTGGGATCTCGCTTGGTCTCATTTTCAGAGCCAACCAAGGTTTAGACTGTTTGTTGTCGTCTAACTGATAGTAGTTAGTGCGAAGCGTTGCTGTGATCATTTCCATGTAACGACGAATGATACGATCATCATCCAAGCTTTCTACATGATCCAACTGTTCAGTGATCTTCTTAATAAGATCTTGTTGGCCTTTCGCGCTACCCTTTAATTTAGGATCAAAACGCTTGCCGAATAAGCTCACTAACCCTTTCGCTAGATCTGGGTAATGAGACAATGTGTCTTCAATGTATTGTTGGCTAAATGGGAAACCCACTTGGCGCATGTAACGCGCATACGCACGTAAGATTGAGATTTCACGCCCAGAAAGAGCAGCACCCAATACCAAGCGGTTAAAACCATCGCTGTCTAATTCACCTTCCCAAATAGCAGCAAAGGCTTGTTGGAATAGATCGCGCGCTTCACGAAGATCAATCGTCTTGTCACTCTTATGCAGCATCGAGAAATCAAGGATCCAATAAGTCACCCCATTGGTCTTGCGTACTTCATAAGGTGATTCACCAATAACGCGCAGGCCAAAATTTTCAAGCATTGGCATAACATCAGACAGGTGAATAGGCTCATCACTATGGTAGAACAGCTTCAAACGAACAGCTTTAGAGTCTGCTGCCTCTTCTTGAGGGCGGTAGAAAAGCATGCCCAGTTTGTTGTCTTCACTTAGTGCTTCTAGACGCTCGATATCTGCAACCGCAGAACCAGGCATCATGTCTTCTTTGTACGAACGTGGGAATGCACGCATGTACTCTTTCGATAACGGAAGACCTTTGCTCTCACCGAAGTTAGCAACGATTGATTCAGACAGGCGGTCATCCCACGTAGACGATACTTCCATTAAATTTTGCTCAATTGTTTTCACGTCCACATCCATGTTGTTGTTATCAACACGAACAATATAGTGCGTTCTTGCCAGTGGGCTTTCAGAGAAGTATGTCGTGAATTCGACCTCTTCTTCGCAACCGAAATACTGCTTCAAGATGCGTTGGGTTTGACGACGAAGCTCGGTGTTGTAACGATCTTTGGTAACGTAAACCATGCAGCTAAAGAAACGGCCAAACGGGTCTTTGCGAACAAACAAACGCAGAAGATCGCGATCTTGCATTTGAACTACGCCAGTACCGACTTCTAGCAATTCTTCTTCACGAGCTTGAAGCAGTTCATCTCGCGGGTAGTTTTCTAGAATGTTGTGCAGAGCTTTGTAAGAGTATGAACCTTCACGGTAACCACTCGCGTCTAAGATACGCTCTACTTTCTCGCGAACAAGAGGAATCGTTTCAACGGTTTGGTTATAAACGGCAGAGGTGTAAAGACCAGTAAAGCGGTGTTCACCAATGACCTTACCGTTCTTATCGAACTTCTTAATACCAATGTAATCATTGTAAGCTGGGCGGTGAATGCGTGAAGCCGTGTTGCCCTTGGTTACGATAAGTACATACGGTTTTTTCGCTTCTAAGCGTGCCGAGTCAGAAAACTCAGACAGCTTAACGTTACGCACACGATCTGAATTCGCAAACAAACCAAGGCCTTGCTCCTTGGTCGGTTGTAGTTCTGTGTCGCCATTTACAGAAACAAGGTCATATTCCTTGTAACCCATAAACGTAAAGTTGTGCTCGCCTAACCAACGAAGAAACGCCAACGTCTCATCAAAACGTTGACCGTCTACAGGAATGCTTTCTTTTTGCTTTTCAACTTGATTGGTTACTTCCTCAAGTTTTTCAACCATCTTCAGCCAATCGTTCACGACTAAACCAGTATCGGTAAAGATATCCAGTAGTTCCGTTTTGAGCGCTGTCATTTCAGCTTTGCTGCTAAGACGGTCTACTTCGATATGGAAAAGCGATTGGAATGCACCTTCGTTATTGCTCACGCCGACAACACTGCCCTTATCAGAGCGAGAGATTTGAGTTGGATTATGAAGCATAAGGTGAGAAGAAAGGTCTAGGCGAGTCAGCGCCATTTTTACAGAGTCTACAAGGAATGGGCTATCTGGTACGACTATCTCTACGATAGTGTGAGTAGATTGCCAACCTTGACGACTTACTGTCGGGTTAAAAACACGAACAGAGATTTGGTCAGCTTTCTTTTCATTGATGTGATGCCATAAGCTAACTACAGCACCGTATAAATCGGATTCGTTTCTCTGAGTTAGATCGTCGTGAGAAACATTACTAAACAAGTGTTGAGCAAGTTGAGTTACGAGAGGTCGATGAGCAAGGTCAAGTTTGTCTTGAATCAGTTTGTAAACTTTTTCAAGTAAAACTGGAACCACAGTTTCACGTGCGGTCATAGTCACACTCCACAATTAGAATTTTATTTTATTATTAGGGGGCTTACTTAAGCTAGCGTTTGAATCAAGCCTTCAAGGCCAGTTCTACTAACGAGTTAAGCAAAGGTAATGCATTCATTTATTGTAAAAGCATTATTGATAAATAGTTAATTATTTTAGAGGTGGTAAGAGGTGAAATGTTTGATTATGTGATTAAGATTCCCTTTAACTCACTAGGCACGCCAAGCTTTACAGAGCTTCCAACTTAATAAACTTATTTTTTTGGTCAGTTGTTAACCTAAACTGCCCTCTAACCCCTATTTGTGTAAGAAATGGTCTGAAGCGAGTTGCAGGTAGCTGTAAGCGTAACCCTGTTGTTGTTATCACTTGAACTTTACTTGCGGCACCCGAGTAGCTAGCCAAAAACTGCTGATATGAGATGTTAAGTTGGAAAATATAGCGATTCATACGATACCTGTATAAACATACAGTGCCGGTGTTTTTGGCACTTAACGATGTCTGAAAGTGAAACTGAGCTTGAAACTGCTCTAGCTTATCGAAAATTCGATAAACCAGAAACAAAAAATCAGTGGCAGATATTCTCTACCACTGATGACTTTTCGTTACTAGTAAACTGTTTATTAGCAAAACCTCTTATGATAAATCAGTTACCTGAATAAGCGGCTGACTTAAGCCTCTAGTGCTTTTGCCACTTTCTCGAATAAGTCTTTTGCAAGGTTGTCCATGTTCTTCAGCGTCTCAAGTTCTTTTTTGATTAGAGCTTGGCGTTCATCATCGTACTTACGGAACTTAAGTAGCGGGTCAATCAAGCGCGAAGCCACTTGCGGGTTGCTGCTGTTCAGCTCACGTAGGATCTCGCCAGCAAACGCATAACCTTGTCCTGACTTGTCATTGAATTGAACCGGGTTCATGTTTAAGAACGAACCAACCAAGTTACGAGTGCGGTTCGGGTTTTTCAAACTAAACGCTTGGTGTGACATAGACGCCTTGATCACTTCAAGTGCGTTTGAACTTGGGTTCGTTCCTTGAAGAGCAAACCACTTGTCCATGACAAGACCATCGTGTTTCCACTTGTCGCTGTAATCCGCCATTAAAGTTTCACGACATGGGAGTTGAGCACTGTTCGCCGCGCCCATTGCTGCCATTGTATCTGTCATGTTGTTTGCTTGCTGGTACATAGCGACAACCAAGTCATTACCCTTTTCAGTATGAGCCAAGTAACTTAGACAAACTTTACGCAGAGTTCGCTTACCAATTGAATCATGGTCAATCGTGTATTCTGTTAGTGCGTGACTGTGGTAAACCGCAGCAAGTTCATCTTCGAGCTCTTTCGCTAGCGTCACTTTCATCGCTTTCAATACAGATGCAACCGCATCGATATCGACACGCTCATACCAACCAGACACTTCATTATGACTTGGTAGAGAAAGCATCTCTGCAATAAACGCTGGCTCTAAAGAATCACTAAGCAGTACGCCACGGAATGCATCAACAACAGAAGCTGAAAGTTCAAACTCTTGACCTTGTTGAACCTTCTCAACGTTACTGCGGATGTACTTAGCCAATAGCATTTGTCCCGCATCCCAACGAGAGAACTCATTGCGAGCATTCACCATCAGGAAGATCAGCTCTTCATCTGAGTAATCGTATTCCAATTTCACTGGCGCAGAGAATTCACGAAGTAGCGATGGGATCGGTTGCTCTGAAACGTTTTCAAACACAAACGTTTGTTCCGCTTCTTTCACATCAAGTACATTGTGAACTGGCTGACCGTTACATTGTAACCCAATCACTTCACCCGACGCGGTGTATAGCTCGATGTCTAGAGGAATATGCAGAGCTTGCTTTTCCGTTTGCTCATGAGTTGGAGCCGTTACTTGGCGAGTTGTTAACGTGTACTCTTTTTTGTCTGCGTCGTAGTGACTTTCAACAGAAAGCGTCGGCGTACCAGATTGGCTGTACCATAAACGGAACTGAGACAGGTCAACGCCCGACGCATCTTCCATTGCAGCAACGAAATCTTCGCAAGTTGCAGCGGTACCATCGTGACGTTCAAAGTAAAGCTTCATGCCTTTTTGGAAACCTTCCTCACCCAACAATGTGTGGATCATTCGGATCACTTCGCTGCCCTTTTCGTATACAGTCAATGTGTAGAAGTTGTTCATTTCTATCACTTTTTCAGGGCGAATTGGGTGAGACATTGGACTTGCATCTTCAGCGAATTGTGGCCCGCGAATAATACGAACATTGTTGATTCGGTTTACTGCGCGAGAACCAAGATCAGATGAGAACTCTTGGTCACGGAATACGGTTAAGCCTTCTTTTAAGCTTAGTTGGAACCAATCGCGACATGTCACTCGGTTACCGGTCCAGTTATGGAAATATTCATGACCGATTACCGCTTCGATGCCTAGGTAGTCGGTGTCGGTTGCTGTTTGGTCGTTCGCTAAAACAAACTTAGAGTTAAATACGTTCAGACCTTTGTTTTCCATCGCGCCCATGTTGAAGAAATCAACAGCTACGATCATGTAGATGTCTAAGTCATACTCAAGATTGAAACGCTCTTCGTCCCACTTCATTGAGTTAATTAAAGAAACCATCGCGTGGTTCGCACGGTCCAAATTGCCTTTGTCGACAAAGATTTCTAGGTCAACTTTGCGGCCTGATTGTGTGGTGTAAGCGTCACGAAGTACATCAAAGTCACCGGCAACAAGAGCAAACAAGTAAGCAGGTTTTGGATGTGGGTCTTGCCACTTAACCCAGTGACGACCATTTTCAGCATCACCTTCATCTATACGGTTACCATTACTAAGTAAGAATGGATTTTCTGCTTTGTCTGCGATTACCGTTGTGGTGAATTTTGCCAATACATCAGGGCGGTCCATGTAGTAAGTAATACGACGGAAACCTTCAGCTTCACACTGAGTACAGAATGCGCCACCCGACTTATACAAACCTTCAAGTGCACTATTCCCTTCAGGATTTACTTCCGTCACGATCGTGAGTGTGAAATCTTTCGGTAGTCCGCTCAGTGTCAGTTGAGTTTCAGATTGCTCGAATTGCGTCCACTCTTGACCCTCAACTAAAACAGAAACCAACGTCAAACCTTCACCATCAAGTACTAAGGTCGAACTATCTTTCTCTTGCTTAACACTAGACACCGCCGTAATGATGGACGCTGAATCGTACAAATCGAAAGTAAGATCGATTTGAGAAATAGTGTGAGATGGTGATTGATAATCTTTACGATACTTGGCTTGAGGTGTATGTGCCATGACGGGTTCCTTTTGATCGTTATACGTAATTGTATTTTAACTGTATATATCTAAAGGTTGAGCGCCAAGAACACAAGGGGAATATTGAAAAAAGGAGGCATTGTAGTAAAACGCCTCCATGTTTTGCTATTTTATCAACCAAATTAGGAAGGAACGGCTAATAAATGAACTATGATCCATATTATCAACAAGCCTGACTTTGCGCATCCAACTCATCATTAACGAATACGATTGAGTACTGCAAACATGTCGCCTTCTTCACCTTGAAGCGTCAAGACGTCGCTGTTTAATGTGTAACGAGTACCATGCTCGCCATTTTCATACAGAAGCACCAATTGATCGCCTTCTGTGTAATACACCCCTCGACGAACAACTTCACTCCCCACTTCATCGGACACTCTGAACATAAATACAAAGTCAGGTTGAAGCACTAAATCCATTTTTTGAATATTACTCGCGCGCAAGTCGCTTCCGGACAATTCGGCGCTTGACCATATTCCCGCCAATGCATTTGGTAAAGCCTTGGTGAACATAACACCGTTGAGGTTCAACATATTATGGTTACTGCTATAGGCGTAAACTTGAGGTTCAGAGGTGTTTAAACCCAAAATAATGGTATCTTCATTGGCGTTATACAAGCCTTCCCAATGGTCGACACTGTAGTCTTTCTTTTGAATATCAATGGAGAATGAATAATTTGAATCAAGGGTTAGCTTTATCGCTCTAAAATTTTCAGTACCTTGTTCAGGATCTGGGTTCATCAAATACCAATCACCAAGCAGTAAAGGAAGGTCAAAATGAGATAGATTGCTGTCACTTTTTGATTGCTGCTCGCTTGAAGCGACCTCACTCCCAAAAGCAACAAAACTTAAACAAGATAAAAATAGTAGAATCCATTTCATACGCGCCCCCTCGTTTTCTTTAAGCTTAGGCACGTAATGAATAGAAAGCGAAAAAACTTGATCCAAGTCACTAAATTTTAAGTGCAAAGTAACTTAAATGTCATTATTCGACACAAAACAGAGCTAAATAACCCTGAACATTGAGTGTTCTTTGCGACAGTCTCAACGGTTACAATCAGGTATTCCTGTCAAATCATAGACACAAAAAAAGCGAGCCTAGGCTCGCTTTTTAAATTGTGCATCTTTAAACAATCACCTTTTAACAGGTATTTGCTCTATTTCTTGATCATATCCAGCATGATAGCAACAGATTCATCAAGATAAGCATCCGGGGCTTCGTAGTCTTTAGGGATATCATCCAACGTTTTAAATGCCTCTAGCTTAGCGGCTTTTTGACGTTGATTGATACGCTCTAGACGAAGCTCATCCCCATCATCACTCTCTTGTTGACGTACTTTTTCGTTCAAAGAAAGGTCGTTATCATCTTTATCAGCCTTATATTTTTCAATATCTTGCGCGATAAAGCCAAACTCCATGTCTGTCGCAATACGAGCTTGGTGTTGAGCGGTTAAAGCAGCAACCTGCTCATAGTTACGCTGTAACACTGAATAGTTAGCTTTATCTATGCTATCCCAAGGCAGAGCATTATCTTCAACACTTTCACCAGTATCTGCTGGATCAATTGCCGTTGGGTAAGCAATATCAGGCACTACACCTTTGTTTTGCGTACTTCCGCCATTGATTCGGTAGAATTTCTGGATGGTGTATTGAACGTAGCCTAACTCTTTATCGAACAAATCATAAATATGATTCAAAGAGCGGTGTTGTTGCACCGTTCCTTTACCGAAAGAGTTTTCACCAAGGATGATTGCACGACCATAATCTTGCATCGCTGCTGCAAAGATTTCAGATGCTGAAGCACTGTAGCGATTCACCAATACCGTTAATGGACCTTGGTAACTAATTTCGCCATCAGTATCACTGTTCACTTTTACACGACCGTAGCTATCACGAACTTGAACAACGGGCCCCTCTTTGATAAACAAACCAGAGAGTTCGGTTGCTTCCGTTAGTGCACCACCACCGTTGTTTCGCAGATCAACAATGATACCTTCGACACCTTGCTCTTTAAGTTCGGTGATCAGTTTATCAGTATCTTTAGAAAGGCCAACATAGAAGCTTGGTACTTCTAGTACGCCAATCTTCTTGCCATCTTTCTCGATAACTTCTGATTTAACAGCGCGGTCTTCTAAGCGAATCTTATCGCGTACAATTGTGACAACGTGACTTTTCGCATCTTTACCATCTGGCAAGATCTGTAGCTTAACTTTAGTCCCTTTCGGTCCTTTAATTAATTGCACTACATCGTCTAAACGCCAGCCGATAACATCAACAATATCTTCGCCATCTTGACCAACACCAACAATACGGTCACCATCACTCAATTGCTTGCTGTTTGACGCAGGGCCACCAGCAACGAGAGATCGGATAACGGTGTAGTCGTCTGTCATTTGAAGTACAGCACCAATGCCTTCTAGAGATAGATTCATCTCAGACTGGAATTGCTCTGCATTTCTTGGAGAAAGGTAACTGGTATGAGGATCAACTTCTCGCGCGAATGCGTTCATGTAGATCTGGAAAGCATCTTCGTTGTGCGATTGCGTAATACGCTTCATCGCATTGTTGTAACGCTTTTCCAAAACTTCTTGAATCTCTGGCCACTCTTTACCTGTAAGTTTTAGATTCAACGCGTCGTATTTAACACGCTTCCTCCAAAGCTCATTCACCTCAGCGATATCTTTTGGCCATTCCGCTTCGCTACGATTGAGCTCAATACTTTCATCAGTATCAAACTTAATCTCAGTATCTAGTAAAGACAGCGCATATTGGAAACGTTCAAAACGCTTCTGCATGGACAAATTATAAACATCGAATGCAATTTGGTTATTACCGGCTTTCAGTTGGTCATCAATTTGTTTAGATGAAGTAGCGAAAGAGTCAATATCAGCTTGAGTGAAGATATTACGGTTATAATCCAACATCTCTAAATAACGATTAAAGATAGCTTGGGAGAAATCATCGTTGAGATTGAAGTGTTTATAGTGGGAACGAGTAAATCGAGAAGTAACACGTTTACTAGCAGTTTCGTGTTGAACCTCAGGAGCGAGTAGAGGTAAATCGTCCTGATTTAATTTGGCTTCAAGAGCCTGAGCTGAAGCTGCTAGCAAAAAGCTAGCAGCAATCAGTGTCAATTTTGAACGGCATTTCATGCGTAGGAGTATCTCCTTTAAGCGCGCAAGTGCTCCGCTTTAACAACCATTTGTAGGCCGTTTGCTAACTGAACACGCACATCTTCCTTATTGATTTCAACAATGGTCGCAGCCATGTTTCCCGTACCCATGTTCACATTTACTTCTTTACCAGTGATAAATTCATCGGCGTTCAAAGCGCGTGTTTCTACAGGCTTTTCTACTTTCGGTGCTTTAGGCGCTTGACGACGAGGCTGTTGAGCTTTCTTCGCTTTAGCTTTCGCTTTGCCTTCGTCACGAGCTTTCTGTGCTTGTTCTTTACGACGAGCCTGAACTTTCGCTTTGCTTTCTGCAAGTGTCGCTTTAGCGTGCTCAACGTGCTCTTCTTCTAGTGTGCCACATACGTTGCCGTCTAGGTCAACACGTTCTGCGCCAGCTTTTACGCCGTGCAGGTAACGCCATGATGATGTGTACTGTCTTAACGCTGCACGAAGCTGAGTCTTACTTACTTTTTCGTCTTCATTGAGACGTTCAGCAAGATCTTGAAAAATACCAATTTTAAGTGGTTTCGCTTCACCTTCTAGAGTAAAGCATTTAGGGAAACATTCAGCAACATATGCGATAACTTCTTTGCTGTTTTTTAACTTTTCAGTGTTTTCCATGTGGGTTCCTGGTTTTTGCGGTTTTCCGCGAGCATTAAGAAAATATTTTTACGTATTATAGAGAGATGCTTGGGAAAAACCACAGTAAGAGAATAATTTATGCCTTGTTCGCGTGCGAATTAAGCAGCTTTTCCACTTCTGCCATGAAAAATGTTAATCCGTCCTCGTCAATTTGAGAAAAACGGCCAACATTTGGGCTATCGATATCAAGAACGCCCGCAATTTTCCCGTCAATCGAAAATGGTATAACGATTTCTGAGTTACTTGCAGCGTCACAAGCGATGTGTCCTTCGAATTCATGAACATCATGAATACGCTGAACTGTATTCGTCGCGACCGCAGTTCCACACACACCACGCCCTACCGGAATTCGAACACAAGCTGGTTGACCTTGGAATGGGCCAAGCACAAGTTCGTCTTTTTCCTTAGATTGGTCCTGCTTCATTAAATAGAAGCCTGCCCAATTTAATTCATCCAACTCCATGAATAATAATGAGCTGATATTAGCTAGATTAGCAGTTAGATCGGGTTCTGATTCAATTAATGCAACGGCTTGTTTGGTTAAGCGTTGGTAATGTTCTATTTTCATATTAACTTCCAATTAAATTGAGACTTCCATTATCAAGAGAACGCAGTAAAATGCGGCCATCAAACTAAATAGGACTTATTCTCATTACAATGACCAATTCAGAAGACACTATTAGCCGTTCTTGGTTAATAACTCAAGTAAAAAAACACAAGTCCAAATTACTGTTTGCTAACATTATTGCCATACTTGCAACTCTCATTAGTGTCCCTATCCCGTTGCTCATGCCATTAATGGTTGATGAAGTATTACTTGATAAGCCGGCTTCTGGCTTAGAGATGATGAACCATCTACTTCCGACATCGTTGCAGACACCAACTGGCTATATTGCACTGACTTTGCTGTTAGTCATAATCATGCGTACTGTTAGCCAAGCGTTGAACATTCTACAAGGGCGTCAATTCACGCTTGTCTCTAAAACAATTACCTATCAAATGCGCAGTAAGATGATAGATAAGCTTGGCCGCATTAGTATTAGACAATACGAGACCAAAGGCAGTGGCGGTATTAATGCTCACCTGATAACAGACATAGAGACAATAGATAAGTTCATTGGTTCGACTCTATCTAAGTTCATAATTAGCTTCTTAACCGTTTTCGGTACCGCTATCGTGTTGCTATGGTTAGAGTGGCGTTTAGGACTGTTCATTTTACTGGTCAATCCTGTTGTGATTTATTTCTCCCGTAAACTAGGTAGCAGAGTTAAACACCTTAAAAAGTATGAGAACCAATCTTTCGAGCGCTTTCAAAACCGTTTAGTGGAAACCTTAGACGGTATTTACCAACTGCGTGCGGCAAACAAGGAACGTATCTTTCTCGATGAACTTAAGGTTCAAGCAAACCAAGTGAGAGTCGATGCAGACAAATACGCTTGGCAATCAGAAGCTGCTGGCCGTGTTTCGTTTCTGCTGTTCTTATTAGGTTTCGAGCTTTTCCGTGCCGTCGCGATGCTAATGGTGTTATTCAGTGACTTAACGATTGGTCAGATTTTCGCGGTATTTGGTTACTTGTGGTTTATGTTAGGCCCGGTACAAGAGCTGTTAGGGATTCAATTCTCTTGGTATAGCGCAAAAGCAGCACTTCAGCGCATCAACGACCTTCTTCAGTTAGAAGAAGAGAAGCGCCCTATCAGTAAAGTGAACCCATTTAATGAAGATCAAGAAGTGACAGTCGACATTGAAGACGTTACATTCTCTTACACATTAGAAAACACTGTTTTAAATAGGCTGTCGCTGCACATTCCAGCAGGTAAGAAAGTCGCTTTGGTGGGTGCGAGTGGTGGTGGTAAATCTACGTTAATCCAGTTACTGATTGGTGTTTATCAAGCGGATTCTGGATGCATTCGTTATAACGGCGAAACCACCGACGACATCAGCTTCGATGTAATACGCAGTCAAATTGCCGTTGTTTTACAACAACCTATACTTTTTAACGCTACATTAAGGCATAATCTGACGCTTGGTGCTGAATACGATGAAATGTCGTTGTGGCGTGCACTTGAAGTCTCTCAAATGCAAGATGTCATCAAGCAACTGAGTAATGGCTTAGATACACAAATTGGTAGGAATGGCGTTCGACTGTCTGGCGGGCAACGACAACGCTTAGCGATAGCCCGAATGGTGCTGAGCAATCCTAAGTTTGTTATTCTAGATGAAGCGACATCAGCACTCGATACAGCAACAGAGTCAGCACTGCATAAAGCGCTGAGCGAGTTTTTGAAAGATCGCACAACTTTGATAGTGGCTCATCGATTATCAGCGGTGAAACAGGCCGATCTAATCTATGTTTTAGAAGATGGGCAAGTTACACAGACAGGAACACATGGTGAATTGGTTGAACAACAAGGATTATATCAAACACTCTATGGCAGTGTGCAATCGCACGCCTGATGTTTATTGTTCTATAGATTTAAATCAGTGTTGTTCTAGGCATTTAAATCAGGTTAAAAGTCTGATTAGTGTTTCATCTTGGGAGGTCGCGTGACCTCCCCATCCGTAACCAACTCTTTATCAACTAAGCAGCAGTTATCGACTCAGCACCAGTGCGATAGTAGCTCTGTTCGTCTGTGTCAGGGCTGCGAACTTCCCGTTGATAAAATGGAAATCCCTTTGGGGAAATCCGCTTACTGCCCAAGATGCGGTACTCAGCTTTATAGAGGCGGCACCCCTAGCCTGTCTGGAAACCTTGCAATCGCTATTACCTGCTTATTGCTGTTTATCCCCTCACACTTTTTTGAATTCATCAGTATTCGCCTGATTGGTGTCATGATACCTGCGACGTTACCATCTGGCGTATTTACTTTAATGGGTGAAGGCTTCCCTCTACTTGGCTTGTTGATCTTATTCTGCAGTTCGATCGCCCCGTTACTTGTTTGTACCTCGGTACTCATCACCCATTTATCCTTGCGCTTTAAGATTTTCACACCATTTCGTTATGCATTAGCTATCATTCAGACACTTAAGCACTGGATGATGTTGGATGTATTTCTGGTGAGCGTGGCAATCTCGTGCTTCAAATTACAAGATTACTCAGATATTTTCGTCGGCCCTAGTTTAGTTGGTCTGATTCTACTGCAGCTTTTCAGTGTGTTACTGGTAAGCCGAATCAGTGTGCGTCGCTACTGGGAAGCTTGGGCTCAAGAGTCTCACTACTCTTTTGATAAAAGTAAGAACGTACACTGTCATAACTGTCACCTGTCTCAGCCTGATGGGCACACTTGCGTGCGTTGTCACCATGACTTATATCATCGCAAACCCTACTCTGTACAAAAGACATGGGCTCTACTTTTTGCCGCCTCAGTGGCTATCGTGCCGGCCAACGTCATTCCAATTTCTATCGTGATAACAAACGGGCAAAGACTAGAAGACACCATCATCTCCGGTGTCGCTTCGCTAATTAATAGCGACATGTATGGCATCGCAGCAATCATTTTTATTGCCAGTATCGTCGTGCCTGTCGCGAAAATACTTGGTCTAACGTATATCTTAATTTGTATCAAAATGAAGCGTGCGGTTTACCATAGACAACGTATGACCATCTATTTCATTGTGAAATGGGTGGGAAAGTGGTCGGTAATGGATCTGTTCGTTATTTCGATCATGATGACCTTGGTCGACCGTGGACAAATTTTAAACTTTACACCAGGTTATGGTGCAGTCGCTTTTGGCGTCGTGGTTGTTCTCACGATGCTAGCGGCGGAAAGCTTAGATCCTAGGCTAATTTGGGATAACTACACCTCTAAAGATGAGTCAGTGAATGAACAACGATAACCAATCACAAACGTCATATTCACCAGAAGTCAGGAAAAACAAAGGTATTTCCCCTTTGTGGATCCTGCCGATACTAACCGTCGCACTAGCGGGTTGGTTGGTCATGAAATCGATACACGATGCAGGACAACGTGTGCAGATATATTTCTCAGATGCCGCAGGTTTAGTCGCAGGTCGAACGACAATTCGCTACCAAGGCTTAGAGGTAGGTATGGTGCGCGACATTACCTTGTCCAAAGATTTATCGAGCATCTATGTCGATGCTGACATCTACCCAGAAGCGAAAAAGCTACTCTCAAAAGGCACGCGTTTCTGGCTCGTAAAACCAACAGCAAGTTTATCTGGTATCTCAGGGTTAGATGCGCTTGTTTCAGGTAACTATATTGCTATCCATCCTAGCGAAACCAAGCAAGAACCAGAAACCGTTTTCCAGGCCTTAGAATCATCCCCTTCTGACTTATTGGCTTCGGAAGGCCTGAATATTTCATTGACGACCAAAGACCTGGGAGGGGTGTCTGTTGGCTCTCAAATCGTTTATCGTAAAATTCCAATTGGTGAGGTTTACAACTACCAGCTAAACGACAACGCAAAATCAGTGACGATTCAAGCGGCGATTAAAGATGAATACAGCCACATCATTACCGACCAAAGCCGTTTTTGGAATGTCAGTGGCTTAGGTGCCAGTATCGGATTTTCTGGTGTCGACGTACGCTTAGAAAGCCTCAGTGCTCTGCTTGGCGGTTCAATTGCGGTCGACTCTCCGGGAGAAGGTCAACCCGTAGAGATGAACACCAAATTCAAACTTTACCCAGATTTGAAAACAGCCGGTCGTGGTATCTCGATCAAGATAGCCGTACCCGACGACAACAAGATCAGTGCAACGGGCGCTCCGATCATGTATCGAGGCATCGAAATCGGTCAAATCACTGACCTATCTTTAAGCGAAGGGCGTGAAAACGTCGTTGCATCGGCTGCAATCCAACCGGCATTCAGTGACTTTTTAAATAGCGGCAGTCAATTCGTTTTAGAGGAAGCTGAACTATCACTTACTGGAATGAAAAATATTGCCAACTTAGTCACGGGGAATTTTCTAACCTTGGTTCCAGGTGAGGGTGAAAAAGCGCGTCGATTTACTGCGATTCGCAAAAATGAGTTCAGTCAGGAACAAGAAAAATCCGTTGCGATTCGCTTAACATCGAACAATTCATTCGGGTTAGATGTCGGTACACAGTTACTCTACAAAGGCATTGCTGTTGGCTCTATCATCCAAGTGGGTTTAGTCGATGGTGTGGGAACTGGCTCTGATAAGCACGAAGTGTTTATGGATGCGCTTGTCGATAACGAATATGCTCACCTAATCAAAAGCCATAACCGTTTCTTTGTGACAGGCAGTGCGACTGCAGAGCTAACCGAATCAGGCTTGAGTGTTACGGTCCCACCAGCAAAACAACTTCTTACTGGCTCAATTAGCTTTGTTAGCGAAGGTCAGTCGAAAGCACGAACTGACTATCAGCTTTTCCAAAGCAAATCGTTAGCAGAAATCGCCAAGTTTAATCAGTCTGGCTCAAAGACGCTTTCGTTGTTTGCGAGCGAGCTACCTTCAATTTCTAAAGGAAGCCCACTACTCTACCGCAACCTACAAGTGGGTAGCATTTCTGATTTTCAGCTTGTCGATGGTGGCGTGAGAATCAAAGTCACGATCGAAAATCGTTACACACACTTACTCAATGAACATACTGTTTTCTGGAACCGCTCAGGCGTTGAGATCGATGCGTCGCTATCGGGTATCAGTATTAAAGCAGCACCCGTTAAAACGCTTATTCAAGGCGGTATTGCTTTTGACTCTCTTCCGGGAATAGACAACAAACTCGGTGATGTGTGGAAACTTTATAAAGATTCGAAATCCGCGCGAAAATTTGGTCGTGCGATTACGATTACCTCTTCAGGCGATCAAGAAGTCAGCAAAGGCATGGCGATCAAATATCAAGGCGTCACCGTCGGTGAGGTTACCTTGGTGATTCCTAACTTCAATAAAGGCGGTATTGAAATTACTGCGCGTATTTTACCTGAGTACGTAGACAAGATTGCCGTTGCGAAGAGTCACTTCTGGTTAGCAGAACCTGAAATCGGCCTCAATGGCATCAAAAACGTCTCTGCACTGCTCTCTAAGCACATCAACGTAGACCCGGGCAATGGTGACATAAATACGAAATTTAAGCTGAGCAAGGGGCCAGTGCAGCCTGAAGGCAAGATATTCCAGCTACAAAGCGAAACGCGAGGCTCGGTATCAGAGGGCACACCGATCCTATTCCGAGAACTAGAAATCGGTAGTGTAATCGATGTTCAACTAGGCGAGTTTGCTGACCGAATCATCTCTACGATTCAAATCGAACCTGACTACGCGTATCTGATCCGCGCAAACACCGTGTTTTGGAACGTATCTGGTGTCGATGTCTCTATCGGTCTCTCTGGCGCAAACATCAAAGCTGGAACGGTAGACAGCTTGTTAAGAGGTGGTATTACATTCTCAACGCCACCGACCAATGAACTTCAGCCAGTGGCAAACGAAGATCAGTCTTTCTATCTCTATCCTAAAGCCGAAGATGAGTGGAAATCATGGAGAACCGCAATTCCTCGCCCATAGAGTGAACCCTCAGAAGCTCCATGCAAATTAATACCGCTTAACAAAGAATAATTCATCATCAAAATGCAGCCATTCGGCTGCATTTTTGTTGTTTGCTATAAATATGGTTTAGGACGGCCTCATTTTGCTTTAAACTCCCCCGCATTAATGCAATAAATCGAGACACTCTTTTGCACGCTAACGTATATATTCCTGAAGAATTCCTAACGCACATCGAATCAATCATGCCTAGTCATCTAGATATGGCTTCTTTTGTCGCGTCATGCCAAAAACCACTTCGTAAAAGTATTCGAGTCAACACATTGAAAATCAGTGTTGAGGACTTCTTAGTACGAGCAAAAGAGAAAGGCTGGGAACTGGAACCTGTACCTTGGTGCGAAACGGGGTTTTGGATTACAGCTGATGAAAGTGAAGCGCCACTAGGTAATACGGCAGAACACATGTCTGGCCTTTTCTATATCCAAGAAGCCAGTTCTATGATGCCACCGTCAGCACTTTTCCAAGGTGGGGCTGACTACCAAGCCGTATTAGACACTGCGGCTGCACCCGGTTCTAAAACAACGCAAATCGCGGCGCTAATGAATAATCACGGCGTATTGGTTGCCAATGAATACGCAGCAAGCCGTGTGAAAGTCCTTCACGCTAACATCGAACGTTGTGGTGTTCGTAATGCCGCTCTAAGTAACTTTGATGGTCGAGTTTTCGGTGGTTGGTTACCAGAACAGTTTGATGCTGTGTTGCTAGACGCGCCCTGCTCTGGTGAAGGTACGATTCGCAAAGACGCTGATGCGATGAAGAACTGGACGTATCAATCTGTAGTCGATATTGCTGACACTCAAAAAGATCTGATCGAAAGTGCTTTTCATGCTCTCAAACCTAACGGCGTGCTGGTTTACTCAACCTGTACGTTAAGCACGGAAGAGAACCAACAAGTGTGTCACCATCTAAAAGAGACCTTTGGTGATGCGGTAGTGTTCGAATCTCTTGAATCACTATTCGACAATGCTAAAGCAACCACGACAGAAGAAGGCTTTCTACACATTTTCCCACAAGTGTATGATTCAGAAGGTTTCTTCGTTGCACGCATCCGTAAACTAGCGTCTGTGACACCACCAGAAGTGAAAAAACGTCTGGGCAAATTCCCATTTGAAAAAGCGTCAAAGAAAGCTCAACAAGAAGTCGCTGAACATCTGCTGGGCACACTCGATATCGAACTACCAAGTGATACTCAAGTTTGGATTCGTGACAAAGACGTTTGGCTATTCCCGGAAGCGCTAGAACCTATGATCGGTGAGTTCCGTTTCTCTCGCATGGGCATCAAGATCGCTGAAACCCATAAAAAAGGTTACCGCTGGCAGCACCAAGTCGCGACAACGCTCGCAACAGGCAATGAAGCCAACATTGTAGACCTTAGCATTGAAGATGCTCGTGAATGGTTCATGGGACGCGATGTTCGCCCTGAAGGCTTGTCAGGCAAAGGTGAAGTACTAGTGAAGTACAATGGTGCAATCATCGGCCTTGGTAAGTGGGTTGGCAACCGAGTGAAGAACGGTTTACCACGCGAACTCGTGCGTGATAAGAACCTATTCTAAATAGCTTTCGGGCTTAACGGCTTAACGGCTTAACGGCTTAACGGCTTAACGGCTTAACGGCTTAAAGAATCGCACAAACAAAAAGCCCAAACAATGTTAATTGTTTGGGCTTTTTGTATTCTACCAGTCATGTAACTCAATGTGCGAGCGCTTGTAAATCAACGACTAATTATACAAACATCAATTCAAGTCACTATTTCAAATAAGAAAAATCGCACTTTAGGGAATCTAAACTAGACTTCAACCTAATAGTCAAAAGATTGAAACGATTAGCGTAGGCTCTTCGGAGCCCTTTCCCCTAAGCCCAAACAGGAAGGTTTGGGCTTTTTTTTGACCGAAAGGATCGCTTATTTAACTAAGCTGATACCTTCTTTGTCGATAGTGATCTTGCCAGATTTGTACAAACCACCAATTGTCTTCTTGAACGTACCTTTACTTGTTCTGAATGCAGAGAAAATAGCTTCAGGAGAAGACTTATCATTCAAAGGCAGGTAACCGCCCTTCTTCTCAAGAAGATCCAGAACCTTAGTGCTTAGGTCATCCATCTTAGCGACACCAATTTTCTGAAGAGACAAATCGATCTTACCGTCTTCTTCACGAACGTTTTTAATGTAGCCTTTTAGTGTCTTACCAATAAACAGCTTACCGATGATGTCTGATGGGAAAATCATACCCCAGTGTTCACCGTTCACGATCGCTTTGTAACCAAGTTGGCTGCGCTCAGCGATAATGAGATCGACTTGCTCATTTTGCTTATAAGTCGCAGGCGTGTTGTCTAACCATTTGTTGAACTTCGTTGTACCAACGATACGGCTCGATGCTTTATCGATATACACATATACTAAGATTGACTGGCCTTCGTTTAAACGGCCACGCTGCTCGCTGAAAGGAACCAGAAGATCTTTGCCTTTCACACCCCAGCTCATGAATGCACCGGTGCTGTTTACACCTTCAACCGTCATCAAACCAAACTGCCCTACTTGAGCGATTGGTTTTTCAGTTGTGGCAGCGATCTGGTTGTCAGAATCAATGTATAAGAAAACATCTAGCTTTTGACCAATTTCAACACCTTCAGGAGTAAATCGTTTCGGCAGCAACACCGTTCCATAGTCGCTCGCGTCAAGGAATACACCGAAGTCTGCTTGTTTTACTACTTCTAGGTTGTTTATTTGACCAATATTAATCATCAAGATTGTCTCTACTTTAAATTTGGCGGTGATTATACGTGATCTCTGATATGCTTTCGCTAGTTTCATTCATATTTTTATATTCTAGGAGACATCGTTGATCACCGTTGATAAACAAGATGCGATAACACTTAAAATTAACCATGCGATGGCGAAGACCAAAAAACTCGATATGGATGTTTATCTATTCATTCCCGGTGAACTCGGACTGACTCCGGAAGTACTTTCTGAAAGTGCCTTCTTCTACAGTTCAATTACTCAAAAGCGCGCTTACTACAGTGATAAGACACTATTACCATTGGTACACAGCCGCTTGGCAAAACGCGGACGCTTATCGACGACACAGTATCGTGTGAGTTTGAGTTTGTTCGCCTATCAATACGTGATTGCTTTAGATAAAGCCGTGAGCAGCTTGAACAAGACAGATAGTGACGACGTAACGGCTGATGACGTCGATGAAGTCATCGAACTGGCTTTGGATATCCTCAAGAAGCTTCGTCGTAGTATTCCTTATGAAGAAAACCTAAAGCGCTATTATGCCAATATTGATAATTACCTTTCTTGGTACACGGAGCAAAAGTTCTTATCTTTGGTATCACATATGCCACGTGGCAGTGAATACTCGACGATAAAAGAGCGACTCTTGACGCTTTGTGAAAAAGAGACCGCCCATCGAAAACTTAATCGCTATAACTCAGCGAAGGTACGAGAAGACGTAACACGTTTGAGCAACAAGATGCGACTGTTGCGACGTTTGATCGAACACCCTATCGTCCTCAAAGAAAAGACGACATCAATGGGTAAGAACGTGAAGAGAGCTGTTAAAGGCATCGCCACAGGCTTGGTCATGGTGGTAGTTACCACAACCGTTATATTAGCTCGCGACTTTCTAGGAGAGATTACTGCATCTTTCATCGTATCGATGTCATTCATTTACGCTTTGCGTGAAATCTTCAAAGATGATTTAAGAGACATACTGTGGCGTTGGCTGCGTAAAGGCAAACCCAAGTGGAAGCGTCGCTACTTTGATCCAACAACCAATAAATCTGTCGGCCATAAGCTTGAATGGTTGGACTACGCGAATTTTTCTAAGTTAGCAGACCGTATTCAATCAATACGCAAGAAGCGTGTTGTTCAACGTGAAGAGCAAATTTTGCACTATCGTTCGCATACAGAAATGTCGACATCGACATTCATGAGTGGTTACGAAGAGACTCGTGAAACGGTATCGATCAGCCTCAGAGCACTGACACGCTTAATGGACAAGGGTTCGAATAACGTATATCGCATGAATGAAGGGCAAGTAAGCCGAGAATCAGTAGAAAAACGCCACCTGCTCAACCTGATCATCAAAGAGAACAATCACGATGATGAGCCTACTTATTACCGCTGGAAAATAGTCATGAACCGTTCAAAAATCGTTGATATCGAGCAAATCACTCAAGAATCATAACATTGTTAGGGCGTGCGGTACGGTATGTGGGTATTCAATTCACATACCGCACTTCCACTTGTTCAACGACTTCTGTCGAACTATGATCTTCAGATTCAGCCCAACCTTATACTTCGGAGCTATTATCTAGCTGGGACTTTCTTAATCGAAAGTGTTAGCGTGAATTCCGCCATTGGTTCGTCGCCATGCAAAGACGGGCAGGTCGCTATGATGGTCACTGGTTGATTCACACGCTCGCCAGTAGACATGGTTTCTGCCAACATAGTGTTGATCAGCTCACCATCGTTACAAGTGAAGTGTACGTCACCTTCTGGACGCTTCAAGAAATTACCTGTCACCTCTTTAAATGCCAAAGAAATCTTTTCGCCCTGCTGCTGAGATTTACTCATAGCAAGGAAACCACCTGCTACGTCAGCTCCCACAGCTAACACACCAAAATACATACTATTGAGGTGGTTCTTAGTTCGCCTTTTGAGAGGAATTTTCACTTCAACATGTTGATTATCCAGCGCGAGCAGTTTTGGTCGACATAGCCAGATCAGAGGTACTTTGAAAAAGCCAAACATGCTCAAGTAGAAATTTGCTTTTTGTAGAGGGGTCAGCATTCGGATTACCTAGTCAAATAAGTCATCAGACCAGTTAATCGATTAGCGATGTACATGTCAAAAAAATGTTACAAAAAAGAGATATCATCGCATAATGATATCTCCATTTTTCTCTAAGCTTTAGTGACTTAGATAAACTCAAACAGCAAGTTGATTTATCTAAACAATAAGCTGGTTTATGCAGTGATGACTGTTTCTACACCTTCGAGATCCGCAATGAACCCTTGTAAGCGCGGGTAGTCCACCAAGCCTTGAGTCACAAGCAGGACGGGCTTCTTTGCGTTCAGCGTTGCTTTAACAATCATACTCAATAAGGTAATAACCGCCTCGTTTTGAGGATCAAAAGCGTGTTGCTGAGCTTCATTGTGCTTGTCTACACCTAAAGTGAAAGACGCTAAGCTATCAACGTTCACCACAACACCATCGAAGTAATGAAGTAACCTTTCGCTTAGTAGCACAGCAGACGGCACATCGCACGAGAACAGAACTTTCAAGCCATTAAGCCCGCGTGGTAAGCCTTGCTCTGCAAGCAAATCAATAATCTTAGCGGCATCGCTTAATGCCCGTACATACGGTACAACCACTTCAACGTTAATACCCTGCTCTCGCAGCACTTTAATAACCTGACACTCTAAAGCGAAAGCCTTGCTGTACTCGGCTGTCGCATAACGCGCAACCCCACGAACACCTAGTGCCGGGTTTATCTCTTCGGCTTCACAGCTACCACCAAGTAGCGAACGGAAGCCATAGCTATCAGCACTACTTAACGCAATACGAACAGTGGCGTGGTTTGGCTGAACGGCTGCTTGAATGGCAATAACCAAGGTCGAAACAAAATGCTCATCGACTGTTTTATCGCCAAGGATCGCATCTAAAGAGGTTTTTTCGATATCAGTCAGTGTTTCTAAATGACTTTCAATACTTGGATGATAGAAGACACGATCCATGACCAATTCAGATAATGAAACGTATAAATGGTTGGAATTATTATTATCGTTGTAAGAAGGCAGCACATCACCTAAGACAAGTTCTGGGTGCAAAGTGCTTTGATTTTCTTGAGTCATTGCTGCTCCAGCATTTTTATGTTGTGTTCAAACGAAAATACCGATAGCTGCCTGTTAATACAAGTGAAAATCCCCCATTTGACGTTGGCCTGCTGATAAAAATGAGAATATTAGCAATAACAGAGATAACTTTGACTTAAGAGAGTTTATTCCTCTGTTCAATTCCGTTATCTTAACCACTTCGCAATAGAATAAAAAAGCTATCACATGCCATTAAAAACTGATGAGTTGAGAACCCAAGCTCTGGGTCCTATGCCAACTCCTGCCGAACTAGGCAATGCACACCCTATTACTGACGACGTTGCTGAGCGCATTAAGAATTCTCGCCGCCAAATCGAAGATATCCTAACGGGTCGTGATAATCGCCTATTAGTTATCGTTGGTCCTTGCTCTGTTCACGATACAGATGCGGCACTTGATTACGCTGAACGTCTAAGCCAGATTCAAGATCAATACAAAGATGAACTATTCGTTGTCATGAGAACCTACTTCGAGAAACCTCGTACGGTTGTAGGTTGGAAAGGTTTAATTACCGATCCTAATCTCGATGGTTCATACGCACTTGAAACAGGCTTGAATAAAGCACGTAAGCTATTGCTAGATATCAACAAGCTTGGCCTAGCTACCGCGACTGAATTCCTTGATATGATCACCGGTCAGTACATTGCAGACCTTATCACTTGGGGCGCAATTGGCGCTCGCACGACTGAATCTCAGATTCACCGTGAAATGGCTTCTGCACTGTCTTGCCCAGTTGGCTTCAAAAACGCAACTAACGGCAACATCAAAATTGCCATTGATGCGATTCGTGCTGCGCATGCTTCACACTACTTCTACTCTCCAGATAAGAACGGTCGCATGACGGTTTACCGTACTTCTGGTAACCCATACGGTCACGTAATTCTACGTGGTGGCGATAAAGGCCCTAACTTCGATGCTGAATCTGTGGATAACGCATGTAAGCAGTTGGCTGAATTCGATCTGCCTCAACGTTTAGTTGTAGACTTTAGCCACGCTAACTGTCAAAAACAGCACCGTAAGCAGCTAGAAGTAGCGCAAGACATTTGTGAACAAATCAAATCTAACAAGAATCAAATTGCAGGCATCATGGCGGAAAGCTTCATTGTTGAAGGTAACCAGCCAATGACAGATATCAACAACCTAGAATACGGCAAGTCTATTACTGACCCATGTCTAAGCTGGGAAGATACTGCGACAATGCTCGATATGCTTGCAACAGCAATTAAAGATAGAAACTTAGCTTAAGGAAACAACACAATGCCATCATTTGACATTATCTCTGAAGTAGATGCAGTAGAACTGCGTAACGCGGTAGACAACGCAAACCGTGAACTATCGACTCGTTTCGATTTTCGTGGCGTTGAAGCTAGCTTTGATTACAAAGATGAATCAGTAAAATTGACTGCTCAAGACGATTTTCAACTGAAGCAAATGCGCGATATCCTTCGTAGCAACCTAACAAAACGTAATGTTGATCCTAACGCGATGGAAGCGAAAGCAGCAGACCAAACAGGTCGCACTTGGCACCAAACGGTTATCTTTAAGCAAGGCATTGAAACTGATGTCGCTAAGAAGATCGTTAAGCTAATCAAAGACAACAAAGTTAAAGTTCAAGCTTCTATCCAAGGCGACAAAGTTCGTGTAACGGGTAAAAAGCGTGATGACCTACAAGCTGTTATGGCTCTAGTTCGCAACGGTGAACTTGGTCAACCTTTCCAGTTTGACAACTTCCGCGACTAATTTGCGAGTTTGAGCGACTGCGTATTGTGGTTGCTCATTCATCAGCACAATGTCGTGTTTAAAATCGCAAAAAGCCACTTCTTTTAGGAAGTGGCTTTTTATTTATCGGTCAGCTTTATTCGCATACCGCGAGGGCATTTGAACCGAGCTAGATAGATCGAGCCTTACTTGAGTACTTTGGCTGCAGACAATTTTAGGTCTTTGCCGACCAGCAGATTGAACTCTACGCTTGCTGGTGGAATAAATACACACACTCGCAATTTCTCTGCTCTTGCCTGCTCAAGCTTGGTTGATAGCTCTCCGCTATTAACATAGCTCTCTCTTTCTGCATCTCGACGGCATAAGTCTATAAATTCGAATGGACAATCGATTGGTGAAAGTACTAGCTCTGCCTCTTGCATCAGACGTAAAGCCTTCATAGAAAGTAGCTCAACATCTTCTTCAAATTCGATCCAAGTGACCTGCCCTTCACTATCAACTTGCTCAGTCAACGACTGTTGATAGTACGATTCAAGTTGATCCCTATCCGTCACTTGATTAATAAAACTGGACGACAAAAAGCGCTCCCAGAATTTTCGGCGTTCATCAACAGTAGGAAAGGACTCTTTAATTGAATTGCGTTTTGATGCACCGAAGTCCGCTATCAAACCTATGTTCTGTGGCAATACAGTTTCGAGTTTTTCTCTAATATTTCTCACCAAAACAGGTGATGCACCCCCACTTGAGATCGCTATTTGGATTCGTCCGCGATTTATCATTGAGGGTGTGATGAAATCACAATAGGGTAAGTCATCGACCACATTGACAAGAATACCCATTTTTTTTGCATCATTATGTACTTGATGATTTAGGTTTGGGTTGTCTGTGGTTGCCCACACTTGTAAGTAGTTTTTCGAGATAAGCTGTGACGAGTAAAAATTTTGAACCCAACGAAGTTTGTCTTCATCGGCTAGCTCTTTTAAGTAAGGTGCGACCTTAGGAGAAACCAAAGTTACATTAGCACCCGCTCGCAGCAAACTGTCGACTTTTCGGCAAGCAACCTCGCCCCCACCAACCACTAGAATTGGCTTATTCTCTACATCCAAAAACATTGGGAAATAACGCATGTTCTTCCTTGAGACTACTTCAATAACTATTCAGACATGCTACCAAATTTGGAGCATATTCATAACTATCCGAGCGTAATAAAAATATTTATTGACCAAATTTTCAACTTTCTTAAGGCTAATGCGCCACCAATACGACTTTAATTCAGAATATTTACCTAGCCCACCATCAATATAAAAACCTAAATCTCGTTGCACCAACAGTGTGAACCGTTGCACTATTTACATTCAGTTAACATTTGGTCATTCTAATTGTGTTCGGATTTGTGATTTCATTCAAAATTCTTTTTAAATTATACATTTGTGAAACTACGGATCCTTTCCTAACCTTATAAACAGTTGTTTAAATCGCACACGGTTTCATTTGCAAAATGCAACTCGCTTAATTTGAGCAACAAGGTCATAGACAACGCAACACACAAGAGACACTCAAACGAGTATGAGTATCAGGTGTCACCTGGTTAACAAGGAAGGATACAAATGACAAATAAACTAACACTTCTTGCTTCAGTAGTAGCTGCATCAACTGCGATGATGGCGACATCAGCATCAGCGGCAGAAAGCACTCTGGACAAAGTCACATCTCAAGGTTTTCTAACTTGTGGTGTAAGTACAGGTCTTCCAGGGTTCTCTAACCCTAACTCAAAAGGTGAATGGGAAGGAATTGATGTTGAGTATTGTCAAGCTCTTGCAGCGGCTGTACTCGGTGACAAGACTAAAGTTAAGTATGTACCGCTAACAGCAAAAGAGCGTTTTACCGCGCTTCAATCTGGTGAAATAGACGTACTATCTCGTAACACAACATGGACGCTACATCGTGACACTGCTCTAGGTTTGAACTTCGTAGGCGTTAACTACTACGATGGTCAAGGCTTCATGGTTAAGAAAGAACTTGGACTAACAAGCGCTCAAGAACTAGATGGCGCTTCAGTGTGTGTTCAATCAGGTACAACGACTGAACTTAACCTAGCCGATTACTTCCGTAACAGTGGCATGTCTTACAAGCCAGTGGTATTTGATACGGCAGCACAAACATCAAAAGGTTTCGACGCGGGTCGTTGTGATGTTCTTACAACTGACCAATCTGGTCTATATGCTCTTCGCCTAAATCTAGCTGATCCTAAATCTGCACAGGTACTTCCTGAAATCATCTCTAAAGAGCCACTAGGCCCTGTTGTTCGTCAAGATGATGACAAGTGGTTCAACGTTGCTAAATGGACCCTTTCTGCAATGATTAACGCAGAAGAGTACGGCATCTCTTCTAAGAATGCTGACGAAATGCTTAAGTCAAAAGATCCAAACATCAAGCGTATTCTTGGTGTTGACGGTCCTAAAGGTAAAGGCCTTGGCATTCGTGACGATTGGGGTTACCAAGTCATTAAACAAGTTGGTAACTACGGTGAGAGCTTCGAACGTACTGTGGGTACAGGTTCACCACTACAGATCTCTCGTGGCGTAAACGCACTATGGAATGCGGGCGGCTTTATGTACGCTCCACCAATCCGTTAATAAATTTACAAGCATCAATTAGGGCGGACTTTTCCGCCCTATTTATTAAATGGATTTGAGGTTATAGCAGTATGAAACCTAATGAAACTATTTCTCCAACTCAAGAAAAACCACAGCCCAAAAGTGCCAACCTTTTTTACAACCCCACTTTTCGCTCAATTGTTTTCCAAATTCTCGCCGTCGCGGCGCTTTGTGCTTTCTTTTACACGATTGTAAATAATGCACTCACAAACTTAGACTCCCGTGGTATCGCCACTGGTTTTGATTTTCTCTCCCAAGAAGCTGGTTTTGGTATCGGCTTAACACTGATTGAATACGACGAAACATTCTCATACGGTCGTACATTCTTTATCGGTCTTCTCAATACCACTTTAGTTTCAGTATTAGGCATCATGTTAGCCACAGTACTGGGCTTTAGTATGGGTATCGCTAGGCTATCTTCAAACTGGCTAGTTAGCCGATTTGCAGCTGTCTACATTGAGATATTCCGAAATATCCCTCTTCTTCTACAAATATTTTTTTGGTATTTCGCCGTTCTACAAGCATTGCCTTCCGCTCGTCAGAGTATGAGCCTGGGTGAAGCTATTTTCTTGAATGTACGTGGTTTGTACTTCCCAGCTCCAGTATTAGAACAAGGCAGTAGCATTGTCATCGCATCATTGATTGTCGGTATCATCGCTACTTTTGTTATCAACATCTGGGCTAATAACAAACAAAAACTAACCGGCCAACAAACACCAATGTTGCGAATTGCTGCGGCGCTGATTGTGGGCTTACCATTAGTCACTTACTTTGTTATGGGTATGCCTATCTCTGCGGAGTACCCTGTTCTGAAAGGGTTTAACTTCAAAGGTGGTATCAGCATCATTCCTGAATTGGCAGCATTGATGCTCGCTTTAAGTATCTACACAGCAGCATTCA
The DNA here is from genome assembly GCF_041466065.1 of Vibrio sp. 10N.239.312.C11. Lineage (NCBI taxonomy): Bacteria > Pseudomonadati > Pseudomonadota > Gammaproteobacteria > Vibrionales > Vibrionaceae > Vibrio > Vibrio sp. 10N.239.312.C11. The sequence goes on along the minus strand of NZ_JBFSRZ010000013.1, from coordinate 69,680 downwards.
TCGCCGAAATTGTGCGTTCAGGTATTAATGCGGTAAACCATGGGCAAACAGAGGCTGCTATGTCTCTAGGGCTCCCGCGAACAAGAACTCTTAAGTTAGTCATTATTCCGCAAGCATTAAGAATTATTATCCCACCACTAACTAGTCAGTATTTAAACCTGACCAAAAACTCATCACTTGCGATGGCCATTGGTTATCCCGATCTTGTATCTGTCTTTGCAGGGACAACATTGAACCAAACTGGACAAGCTATCGAAGTAATCGCGATGACAATGGGCGTCTACTTAACTCTAAGCCTTTTGACATCCGCTCTAATGAACATTTACAACCGCAAAGTAGCGTTGGTGGAGAGATAAGATGAGTACACATCAATTTCAACCTGATCTTCCGCCTCCAGCGAATACTGTTGGACCTGTCGGTTGGTTAAGAAAAAATCTATTTAATGGACCAATTAACAGTGTCGTCACTGTGGTGCTTGCTTACTTTGCTTTCACTTTATTATGGGCAATAGCTGATTGGGCATTCTTGAGCGCTGACTGGATAGGAACAACACGCGATGCCTGTACTAGCGAAGGCGCTTGTTGGGTTTTTATCAGCGTTCGTTGGGACCAATTCATGTACGGCTTCTACCCAGAAGCGGAACTGTGGCGTCCTCGCTTTTTCTACGCAACATTAGCGATTTTTGTTGCTTTGTTAGCTTACGAAAAAACACCTAAGCGTACGTGGATTTGGTTATTCTTCGTAAACATCTACCCGTTTATCATTGCAGGCTTACTATACGGTGGTGTATTTGGTCTAGAGGTTGTTGATACCCATAAATGGGGCGGCCTACTGGTTACACTAATCATCGCACTTGTTGGTATCGTTGTATCACTGCCTATCGGTGTCGCACTGGCGCTAGGGCGTCGTTCAGAGATGCCAATCATCCGCAGTATGTGTACCGTTTACATCGAAATCTGGCGTGGTGTACCACTGATTACGGTTCTATTCATGGCCTCGGTAATGCTTCCGCTCTTTTTATCAGAGGGGATGGAGACCGATAAACTGATACGTGCGCTTGTTGGGGTAGTACTGTTTAGTGCTGCTTATATGGCGGAAGTAATCCGTGGTGGTTTGCAAGCAATACCAAAAGGTCAATACGAAGCCGCTGACGCTCTAGGGTTGAGCTATTGGAAAAAAACGGGGCTTATCATTCTGCCTCAAGCTCTTAAAATCACGATTCCTTCAATTGTGAATACCTTTATTGGTTTGTTCAAAGATACCAGTCTAGTCTTGATTATCGGTATGTTTGATGTACTAGGGATTGGCCAAGCCGCGAATACCGACCCTGAGTGGCTTGGGTATTCAACAGAAAGTTATGTATTTGTCGCGTTAGTGTTCTGGGTGTTTTGTTTTGGCATGTCGAGATACTCGATTTGGCTGGAAAACAGACTTCACACCGGTCACAAACGATAATTAACAAGATCAAGGACGTATTATGACGCAGCAAACAGAAAACAACTCTCAAGGTCTTATGATCGAGTTAAAAGACATGAACAAATGGTACGGCGAATTCCACGTACTTAAAAACATCAATCTAGAGGTTAAGAAAGGCGAAAAAATCGTTATCTGTGGCCCTTCTGGCTCAGGAAAATCAACGATGATCCGTTGTATCAACCGGTTGGAAGAACACCAAAAGGGTCATATCTTCGTTTCAGGTAATGAATTGACGGAAGACCTAAAAAACATTGAAGCCGTGCGCCGAGATGTTGGTATGTGTTTTCAACACTTCAACTTGTTTCCACATCTGACGGTATTAGAGAACTGTACTCTAGCCCCTATTTGGGTCAAAAAGATGCCTAAAGAGGAAGCCGAAGCCATCGCGATGAAATTCCTTGAGCGTGTAAAAATCCCTGAACAAGCGGATAAATTCCCAGGCCAACTGTCAGGTGGACAACAGCAACGTGTGGCAATCGCTCGTTCTTTGTGTATGAACCCTCAGGTTATGCTATTTGATGAACCAACATCGGCACTAGACCCAGAAATGGTTCGTGAAGTATTAGACGTAATGGTCGAATTGGCCGAAGAAGGGATGACAATGTTGTGTGTAACGCACGAGATGGGCTTTGCTAAAGAGGTCGCAGATCGCGTTATCTTTATGGATGCCGGTGAAATCATAGAAGAGAACAACCCTGTCGACTTCTTTGAAAACCCACAATCGGATAGGACGCAGAACTTCTTGAGCCAAATCTTGCACCATTAATATGTTATGATGCATAAACTACAGAGGCGGCTTAGGTCGCCTCTTTATTTTTCGATGTTCTTTTTATTTTTCGATGTTATCGTTCGTTTTCCAAAGGTTATAAATCATTAGCCAGTAACTATAAAAGTTTGAACATCGAGTGTTAGCGACACTTTATCGTCATTAGAAATACTTTGTTACACCTTCAGAAACACTTAACCGACTATTTTGATTATTATTTTAGGTATACAAGAGGAATGAAAGACTTGATTTTTCGAACTTTCAGCCCCATAAATGTACTAATAACTATTGAAGTCACCTTACGAGGAAGATTATGAACAGCCCTATGTTTTCACGCACAGCATCTCAAGAAAGTGCTCTGCAAACCAATAAAGTGTTGCGTAACACCTACGCACTACTGTCTATGACACTACTTTGGTCTGCTGTAGTAGCAGGCGTATCTATGGCGATGAACCTTCCTCGCCCTGGTCTTATCATTATGCTAGTTGGTTTCTACGGCCTTCTATTCCTAACAGAAAAGAACCGTGACAACAGCATGGGTCTAGTCTTCACATTCCTATTTACAGGTTTCTTAGGCTACACCATCGGTCCAATCTTAAACATGTACGTTGGCGCAGGCATGGGTGATGTCATCCTAACTGCACTTGGCGGTACTGCACTGGCATTTATGGCTGCATCTGCTTACGCCCTAACAACTAAACGTGACCTTTCATTCCTTAACGGCATGCTAATAGCTGGTTTCGTTGTTCTGCTAGTCGGCATGGTTGCAAACATCTTCCTACAAATGCCACTACTATCACTGGCAATGAGCGGTATGTTTATCCTATTCTCGACTGGTGTAATCTTGCTAACAACGCAAAGCATCATTCGTGGTGGTGAAACGAACTACATCTCTGCAACGATTAGCTTGTATGTTTCTATCTACAACATCTTCATCAGCCTACTAAGCATCTTAGGCATTATGGGTAACGACGACTAATCGCTTCCATCACTGAATCATATCTAGCCCAAGAGCCTATCTCTTGGGCTTTTTTTATCCATAAGTGCAATATTTTTTGAGATAGCTACAATTTCTATTGAGAAAGATAAACTTGGTCATGTACCCTATCCAGATAGTTAATTGGACTCTGGATTAAACATGTTTGAATATAACGGCAAGCAAATCGAAACCGACACTCAAGGTTATCTGTTGGATTACACTCAATGGGAAGAAGGTATGATTGAAATTCTTGCTCAAGATGAGGAAATTGAACTTACTGATGCACACTTAGAAGTCGTACATTTTGTAAGGAGCTTTTACGAAGAGTTCAACACCTCACCAGCGGTTCGCATGCTCGTTAAAGCAATGGAAAAAGCGCACGGCCCAGAAAAAGGCAACAGTAAGTACCTTTTCAAATTATTCAAAAAAGGCCCTGCCAAACAAGCAACCAAGCTCGCCGGTTTACCTAAACCAGCAAAATGCTTGTAGAACTAAAATAGCGCTAGGTTGATCTCAACGTAAAAAGTTAAATACTGTAGTGTCCTACAGTATTTTAAACTCCCCTACACGTACGTCCTGCCGCCGCTCATTGTGTTTAACTTGATGCACTTCTACGTTGTCCACTGTTGCGCTCGGTGGTCCAAGATTAAGCCAAGCGTGTAACTTCTCAAGTTTCAGCACCTCTCCGACTGCTAACACTTCAACTCGACCATCATTTAGGTTCTTTGCATAGCCGGAAATGCCCAAATCCAGCGCCTGCCTACTGGTGTGATAACGAAATCCAACACACTGAACTACGCCTGACACGACAAAAATATACTGCAGAGTTTCCATAACGTTGCCTCATAAATTATATGGATGATATAGTTGCGATTCTATTCATTCACCATTTATTGGTGGGCTTACTTCGAGTATTACAATTATGAAAGAAATCCCGTTTCGTTGGATTGACAAATATCTCATTCACCTAAAAATCCAAGAAAAGTTCTATCTACTATTCTTATTTCCTCTTATCGCCCTGGTTATACTTACTCTAGTTTTAGATAGCGCCGCGGACTCTTTACTTACTCACCTTTACCAGGATGAATTACACCTGATGAAAGGGCTGATTGAAGCTGGACAACTCACCAAAGATCAGGTCGCTCAACTCATTAGCAATTCTGACACCATCTCTTTAGGATATGGCGCAGGATCTGTTTCTGTCATGAATGGCGCCTTCAGTTTGGTCGCAAGCCATGACCAAAACTTATGGTCAGCTCTATCTACAACTCAGGTTTCGATTATTGCGGTAACTCTCACGCTGATAGCTCTGGGGGTTTACTACATCATGACTTTCATTGGTGGCGCTATGTTCTCGATGAACAAAGCACTCAGCACACTTGCAAGTGGCGATTTAACTTGTCGTATGAACTACTTTTTAGTTCGTGATGAGTTCAGTGAAATAGCTATTACTATCGATAAGGTAGCCGAGCGTGAACAAAACATGGTTCTCTCAATCCAAGAGTCCGTTGCTCTCATGCAGCAAATCAGCTCAGATTTGAACCAGTCAACACAACAAAGCTCAGATATCTCAAGTAATCAACAAGAGCACTTGAATAGCCTCGCCAGCGCAACTGAACAAATGGCAGCAACGATTCGCGAAGTCGCTACCCTTGCCCATGATTCAAGCACTCAAACAATGGACGCTCGTGGTGTCGCACAAAGTGGTCAAGTTAAGGTTTCTAATACTTTGGAATCGATCTCTAGCTTATCCCAAGAGATTCAATCGGCTTCGCAAGCAGTAGAAGAACTCGATGCTAATGCAGCGCAGATCGATGAAGTAGTCGCAACCATCAATGGTATCTCTGAACAAACTAACCTGTTAGCGCTAAACGCTGCGATTGAAGCTGCTCGAGCTGGAGAGCAAGGCCGTGGTTTTGCAGTTGTTGCTGATGAAGTTCGCGCTCTTGCCGGACGAACTCAACAAGCGACAGTTGAAATCCAGAGCATGATCGAGTCGTTACAGCGTAACAGCGTAACAGCCAATCATTAACAAAACTGATGGAAGTGACAGTAAACAATGCCAATGAAAGCCAAACACTGATGTCGGAAGTGAACGTTGAGATCGGTTCTTTAGCTGAGAAAAACCAGTCTATTTCTGATAGTAGTACGCAAATTGCTACTGCTGCAGAAGAGCAAGGTGTCGTTGCGGATAACATTGCACAAAGCGTTGAAGAGATTCGTCATCAATCAGACGGCATCTGCGAGATGATCAGTAAAAGTAACTCTAACGTTGACCAACTTCGTAAGCAGAGCGATACGATGGAAGATTTACTGACAGGTCTTAAAGCTTAATACTGACATCTAGCCACCATCTAATGATGGTTCAATACAAGGGCTGCTTTTGCAGCCCTTTCTTATTTGCTTTTCCCTTGTACTTCCCCGACAATACCCCTCCTTCAAATTCAACAAACAGAGTAAATTATGACTCCTTCAATTCATCTAGCTAAAGGCCGAGATAAATCACTACGCCGTAAACACCCTTGGGTATTTTCACGCGGTATCGATAAGGTCGAAGGCGAACCACAACAAGGTGAAACTGTAGACGTATATGCTCAGAATGGTCAATGGCTAGCAAAAGCGGCTTACTCACCAGAATCTCAAATTCGAGCTCGTGTTTGGACATTTGAAAAAGAAGAAATTAACAAAGCGTTCTTCGTAAAACGAATTCAAGACGCGCAATCACTGCGTGAAGACATCATTGAGCGTGATGGTTTAACTGGCTACCGCCTTACCGCTGCAGAGTCTGATGGACTGCCAGGTATCACTATCGACAAATATCAAGACTACCTAGTTTGCCAACTACTAAGTGCGGGCGCTGAATTCAATAAGAGCGTATTGGTTGAAGCTTTAATTGAATGCTTCCCAGACTGTAATATTTACGAGCGTTCAGACGTAGCAGTTCGTAAAAAAGAAGGCCTAGAACAAGTTGTTGGTGTACTTCACGGTGAAGAGCCACCAAAATCTATCGTCATTGAAGAAAACGGCGTCAAAATCAGCGTAAACATCATGGAAGGCCACAAAACTGGCTTCTACATGGACCAACGTGATAGCCGTAAAGAATCAATGAAGTATGTTAAAGGCAAAGATGTGCTTAACTGTTTCTCATACACTGGCGGATTTGGTCTTTACGCACTGAAAGGCAACGCAAAACGTGTAATCAACGCAGACGTATCTCAACTTGCTCTTGATACAGCTAAGTTCAACGCTGAACTCAATGAGTTTGATATCTCAAAAAAACGCGCTGTATTCCTAAACGCAGACGTATTTAAACTACTTCGTGAATACCGAGATCAAGGCACTAAGTTTGACGTCGTGATCATGGACCCACCAAAGTTCGTTTCAAGCAAAAATAACCTAACATCAGGAGCTAACGGCTACAAAGATGTAAACATGCTTGCAATGCAAATCTTAAACCCTGGTGGCACTCTACTCACCTACTCTTGCTCTGGCTTGATGGGCACTGATTTATTCCAAAAAATCATCGCTGACGCTGCTCTAGATGCAGGAAGAACCGTTAAATTTGTCGAGCGCTTCGAGCAAGCCGCTGACCACCTAACAGATACAGCGTACCCAGAAGGCTTCTACCTAAAAGGTTTTGCCTGTAAAGTGTTGTAACTGTAGGGTGTTGCAACCTCAACGTAAGGTTTCTTAAGCGCGATTACTTTACTAAATTAAGATATAAAAAAGGGCCTTTCGGCCCTTTTTGTTTAGTTGCTTGTTGTATCGTATATCTTCAGTAAATCACTTAGGATTGCACTCTCAGATAGCCCCGCGTACTGGCCAGCAGCACCTTCAAGAACAATTTGTTGACTATTCTCACCAACCGAAGTCCCTGCTTGAGAGATTGTAACAGTTAAATCACCGTTACCTTCAACAACACCAATTTGATTACTCTTAAGTAAACTGTCTATAGTATCATTCGCATCTGTGTGCAGTAGTTCTGATAAATCTATCTTATCCTGTCCCTTTGTAAAGTCAGTAATAACATCTCTTTCACCATCTCTAATGTCATTCCGAGAACTAGTCGTGTCTTGATCCACAAACTTAAAGATATCGTCATCACTGCCGCCAGTTAATATATCGTTACCAAGACCACCGATAAGAATATCTTCACCAGCACCACCTTTAACTGTATCGTTGCCCGTTCCACCTCGGAGGCCATCATTACCTTGTCCGCCATCTAGGTAATCATTACCAGCACTACCGAAAATGACATCTATACCTTTTTCACCGTATACATAATCATCGCCAGCACCACTATGAGCAATATCTAAATACGCGTTACTTTGACTCGGCATAGAGTTATTAAAGGCTGCACCTTCACCATTACTGTTTGATGCTAACAAGCTACTGTCTGAACCGTTAGTAAATGATTCTAATGTCGCTTGAGCGTTAGCCTGCTTAGATGCACTATCACCCGCTGTATCATCTAACTTTGAATGACTGTCACCAAGCCAAATGATATCGTCGCCTTTTCCAAGGTGTACATGATCTCCTCCAGCACCAACATTTACTTTAAATCCATTAGCCACTTCTGATTTCGTGAAATACTCTGTTGTTGAATCCCTTTCAACAGAGCTCCATCGGAGCTTAGCATTACCATTTTGATGGTGGTATAGCTTAAGAGTATCGACCGCATCACCTGGCGCACTAATATCTAAACCGGATTTACTAGCAGGAACATTAAACACCAACTTATTACTACTAGTATCACCATCACCGTCTTTCAGTGTGTAATCAAAATTAAGTGTTGAAGGCTTATCTTGGGGTTTACCACTAAACTTATACGCTCCGGTGTCAAGGTCAATTACGAATACGAACTTACCATCGACGGTTATGGTTAATTTGTTCGTTGCTTCATCCTTAGAGTAGCTGATATTCGAAGGCATAGTTCCCGACGTTGAGATAGTCGAACCATTAAAGTCAAATGAACCAGTTCCAAATTTGATTTGACTTACGTAACCACCATCTGCTCCAAAACCAGAACCGCTATCTGAGATTGAACCTGTTACGTTTTGTACGATTGAATGAATAAGTGCATCACTCAGCTGAGATTCATCATCAATAAACTCTGCGTTTTTATCTTTGGGACCTGTTCCATCATATGCAACTTTGTTTATCTGATATTTGCTAACTTTTAGATCAATTCCAACTGCGTGCGCGGTAATATTGTTAGTAGTTAAATGCTGCTTCCATGAAGCCTCTTCATATCTATCTATTTTATCATCTTCATGTGTTGCGCCATCGCTGATGAAATAACTGACGTTATTTGCGTTAGGTATGCGTAAATTGGAGTCAGTATTCCAATAATTCTTACCACCCTGTATCGCATCATCATAAGCTGTACCACCTCCGGCCTGTAGGTCGTTGATATAATCCTTCACTTCGTCGACAGTCATCCATGCTTTGTTATTATGCTCAATCAGAGAAACGTTATAGTTGAATGTTATAAGCTGAACACGGACATTATCTGATGCTCCTGAGTATTGACTAAGCATTTGCAATACAGACGCTTTCAGAACATCAAGACGACCTCCTTCCATTGATATAGAAACGTCCAAAATAAGCTGAACATTAGTGCCTTGAGTATCAATAGTCGTATCAATTTCTTGATATTTAGCATCTGGCTGGTCGTCTTCAATTGAAACCGTAATCTGACCTCCAGAGCTAGACAACCCGGAAGTATCCTTAGCAATCACTGGAATATGAATCGATAAGTTATCTTCCCCACTGGTGTTAGGGTGATCAATAGGAGCTTTAAGTTGTACCTCATAATGTCCACTACTATTTAAAGTCGCTTCAATAACAGGTTTACCGTTAGCTTCGCCAAGAAGTGTGTGACCATTATTTGATACACTCCAAGTAATTGTATGCCCTTCAGATGTCAGAGGTTGGCCAGTTGATGTTGTTACTGTAATTGAACTTGATTCACTAAATACAGTGTCAGACCAGTTACCATTGGCATCGGTAATAGACAAATCCCCCTGAACAGAGTGTCCATCAGTAGAATCACTCGGCAAACCTATCGTATCCGTAATACCCCCACTAAGAGCTTCTTCAGACACACTGACTGATTGATTCCTGATGACAGGTGCAACTTCATTGTCGAGTATCGAGCCAGTACCTGTGTCGCCACCAATAGTAATCGTGTAATTTTCAGTATTTTCTACAAGAACGTCATCTAATGTCGGAACAATAACTTTAAAGTAAGATACGCCTTTAGGCACAATAATAGATTGCTTATCTGCACTCAGTTTAACGCCATCCGTAAACGAAATGTCTGCTTTTCTAACATCACTACTATTCGGGAAGTTAAATGAGTATGTCACGTCTACATCAGAAGAACCTGTCAGTAAAACGCTATACTCTAAAGCCCCCCCCTCAATTACCGCACGAGCATTAGCAACATTTACAGATGGTTTATCAGAAGCGTCTTCATTTATAGAGCCCGTAGCTGATACACCGTGCTGACCGTGATTAATGATTACATCTTTACTAGCATCAGTTGAAGATTGGAAAGGTATCTCACTCAACTTAATTCCAAAGTCTTCTGATGTTTCGAAACGGTTATCATTTACTGTATCTACATTAACTTTGAAATCCGTAACTTTCGCAGGAAGTGTGAATGTTCCATTCACTTCATTTACCGAAATAGTCTCAATCTCTCCGCCAGAAACATAAGTGACTGTAACCCCAGCAAACGGCTTACTACTGTCTGCAGCTAAATCCTCAAGGTTTGCTTTGCCAACGCCACTAGAAAATTCAAACTCGACTTTCATCTCAATCGACGCTTCAGACACATTCGATAGTTTCCCATCAAATACGGCCGTGCTTCCTTCATCAACAGCATTAGCATTCGTCAATGTAAGCGTAGGGTTATCTGTATGATCTAACTTGATTGTACCTTGACCTTTCAGATCAGAATTCGCTTCATCAATACTTGAAGTTCCACCTACCTGAGATTTTGTATCAACAATGTGTAACCCAAAACGTTCGGTCCATTCGAATTTCTCATCCTGCACGGTTTGCACCGTTACACGAAGTTCGGTAGTACCCGCTGGAATTTCAACATAACCGTTAACGACATTGGCAACTTGGAAATCGCCGTTAGCATCTTTGTATTCGTAAGTTAGGCTATTGGTATCAATATCATCAAATTCGGTATCGTAACCATTCGTTGTCGCTTCAAATTTAACATACTGTTTTTCTGATGATGCTTGGTTCAACTCCACCTTAAACTCAGCAACATCACCCTCTTTCACTGCTACAGCATCGTGGACTGTTATTTTATCAACAAACTCTGTTTCATTGATCGTGACTGTCGCTGTTGCTGTGTCTGTTCCATCTGTGACTGTATAAGTAAATGTTGGTGGCGTTGCTAATGGATCTTTACCATTTTGTGCATAAGTAAAGTTACCGCCTGCATCAACTGTTAAAACACCATTCCCTACGACAACATTAGCTTTTCCGTTTGAATCAAAGACTAAATTTTGCCCATTAATTTGAGTAACAGTTAAGGTATCACCTTCGAAATCACTATCCACACCATTACCAGTATCATCAGTAATAAAGTTGCCTGTCACTGTTGAACCTTCTACAACGGTGTAGCTATCGTTAGTAACAGCTGGGGCTTCGTTGGTGCCCGTAATGGTGATGGTGACATTTTGTTTCGCCGTGCCGTCTTTCGACGTCACTTCGTACACTTGTACGATGCTCTCGCCTTCTTTCAGACCCTGCACAAGTGCGCTGTTATTGTCGACGTTGAACGTCCACTTGCCCGCCGCGTTGATCGCAAACTGGCCAAGCGCTGTCGTCGGGTGATTGCCTGAATCGTCGGTGCTCACAATGCTCTTGAACACTGGCGTGGTGTTGAACGCGTTGTCGCCATCCGCGTCACTGATGGATAACTCGCCGCTCGTCACGAGCAAGTCGCCCGCCTTCACGTCCGTGTCTTCGGTCACGCTGCCTTTGTCGTTGTCGCCCGTTACCGTGATGGTCGAATCGTCGTCCGCGCCATTGATGGTGATGGTGACATTTTGTTTCGCCGTGCCGTCTTTCGACGTCACTTCGTACACTTGTACGATGCTCTCACCGTCTTTCAAGCCTTGCACAAATGGGTTTTCATTATCAACTTTGAACGTCCAGTTTCCTTGGGCATCGATCGTTAAGCTACCAAGCTCGCTTGTTGGCTTCGCCACTCCAGTGCTGTCGTCATTGCTACTGATTCCTTTCCATATAACATTAGTATCGAACGTTCCATCACCGTTGGTATTAGCCACTTTTAGAGTGCCATTGGTTTCTATGGTATGCGATATACTTACGTTCACATCCTCTGTCACAGAACCCTTATCAGTTAAATTATCACCATGAATAACTGTTTTCCCTGTCACTGATGAATTATCGGTATGGTTACCTACGTTTGTTACTTTGATGCCAAAGTTTTCATTTAACTCATCAATTTGATCTTGCTTAGCCTGCACATTAATTTTAAACGTCTTCACACCTGCAGGTATTGTTACTTTTCCATTTTCGAACTTCGCGACTTCTGTTGTAGTAATACCGTTTTTAGTTATTTGGTAAGTAATACTATCAATTGAAATGTCATTTTGACTTGCGGTATATCTGCTTCCAACCAATGCCTCTATGTTATACGTCATAGGAATTTCTGTAGTGCTATCTATAGAAACATCAAACGTAGCGATATCTCCTTCATCTACAGAATTAGGGCTATCTATGCTCAATTTAGGTTTATCGTTATCTGGCGTCACCGGCTTGGTTGGGTCTACCGGATCTGGATCTACCGTACCGGTACCATCGTCTTTGATGGTCGCCGTCGCACTTTGTTTCGCGCTATCTGGATCCGTGATGGTGCCGGTTGCCCCCGCCACGCTGACGTTGAAGCTTTCGCTGCCTTCGTAGACGTCATCATTTTCAGTGACTACGCGAACGTTCACATCTTTCACGCCCGCGGCAATGGTCAAGATGCCGTTCGCTGGCACCACGGTCCACACGCCTGGTGCGGTTTCGTACTCGTACGATTTGATGTCCGCCACTTCCGCTTCGTCGTGGTCTAACGTCAATTGCACGGTCACGTCTGTGTTCGCTGCCGCGCTCAAGCTCACAGTGAAGTTCGCGGTGCTGCCTTCGTTCACATCACCGCCACCGGAGATGCTCACCGACGGGCGGTCATCTGGATTCACTGGCGGAATAGGATCGGTTGGGTCAACAGGGCCAGTACCGTCATCTTTGATGGTTAACTCGCCCGTACCTGAGCCTGTCACGCCTGTTGCGCCGGTCACTTTCAGGCTCAGTTTCTCATCGCCTTCGTACGTACCGTCGTCTTTGGTCGCGACTTCAACGACTAGCTTAGTTTCACCCGCTTTGACGGTGTAGGAGCCGTCAGCGTTCGGTGTTACTACGTTACCCGTGGCATCTTTCACAACGATGCTTGTGATATCGTCCGCGGTTGCGGTGCCGTAAAGGGTCTCTAGCGTTACGCTCACGTCGACTGATGCGGCTTTGCTTAAGCTCACATCAAAGCTCGCTGTCGAGCCTTCGTTAATCACTTTACTGCCTTCGATGCTCACCGCTGGGCGATCATCTGGATTCACTGGCGGAATAGGATCGGTTGGGTCAACAGGGCCAGTACCGTCATCTTTGATGGTTAACTCGCCCGTACCTGAGCCTGTCACGCCGGTGGCGCCCGTCACTTTAAGGCTCAGCTTCTCATCGCCTTCGTATGTGCCGTCGTCTTTGGTCTCGACTTCAACGACTAACTTAGTTTCACCCGCTTTTACGGTGTAAGAGCCATCAGCGTTAAGTGTTACTACGTTACCTGCGGCATCTTTTACCACAATGCTGGTGATATCATCCGCTGTTGCGGTGCCGTAAAGGGTTTCTAGCGTTACGCTCACGTCAACTGATGCGGCTTTGCTTAAGCTCACATCAAAGCTCGCTGTCGAGCCTTCGTTAATCACTTTACTGTCTTCGATGCTCACCGATGGGCGGTCATCTGGATTCACTGGCGGAGTAGGATCGGTTGGGTCAACAGGGCCTGTGCCGTCATCTTTGATGGTTAGCTCGCCCGTACCAGAGCCTGTCACGCCTGTTGCGCCGGTCACTTTCAGGCTCAGTTTCTCATCGCCTTCGAACGTACCGTCGTCTTTGGTCGCGACTTCAACGACTAACTTAGTTTCACCCGCATTTACGGTGTAAGAGCCGCCCGCGTTAGGTGTTACTACGTTACCCGACGCATCTTTCACCACAATGCTGGTGATATCATCCGCTGTTGCGGTACCGTAAAGGGTTTCTAGCGTTACGCTCACGTCGACTGACGCGGCTTTGCTTAAGCTCACATCAAAGCTCGCTGTCGAGCCTTCGTTAATCACTTTGCTGTCTTCGATGCTCACCGTTGGGCGATCGTCTGGATTCACTGGGGGAGTAGGATCGGTTGGGTCAACAGGGCCGGTGCCGTCATCTTTGATGGTCAACTCGCCAGTACCTGAGCCTGTCACGCCCGTGGCGCCAGTTACTTTCAGGCTCAGCTTCTCATCGCCTTCATATGTGCCGTCGTCTTTGGTCTCGACTTCAACGACTAACTTAGTTTCACCGGCTTTGACGGTGTAAGAGCCGTCAGCGTTAGGTGTCACTACGTTACCCGCGGCATCTTTCACCACAATGCTTGTGATGTCGTCCGCTGTTGCCGTTCCGTATAACGTCTCAAGCGTAACGCTTACATCGCCTGACGCAGCTTTACTTAGACTTACGTCGAAAATTGCTGTTGAGCCTTCATTAATGATTTGGCTGTCTTCAATACTTACTGTTGGCTCGACTTCCACTGAGCGGAATAGATCAAGCAAACTTAAGCTTTGAGTACGAGACAAACCCAGGCCTTCGAAACCTGTTGTTACAAATTCGGTAGCTGGGATGGTTTCGTCACCATCACGTTCAATAGTTCCACTGCTAACTAGGCTCGAACCTCGTACACCTGCCGCAGTTGCAAACTCTTCACCCAACTCTGTAGGATCTTGCCCTTCTTCTAAAGCGGCAAAAATGTTTTCAATGTCTTGGTCAAGATCGACTTCACCGCCATCTTTTCCTTGTGACGCAAAGCGCTTAACTGAAATCTGAGATTCAGAACTTTCATTTTGGGATTCTAAAATGACATCCCCAGCTTGTAATGGCTGGCCGTCTTCTAGGACCTTGATTGTGCCATCTATCGAAATAACAATGCGTTGACCTAATGCTAATGCACCGCTCGCATTCAATACTGTCATGTCCATATAAATCCCTAAGCTCATTTTCTGTTTGCGACGTCAAAATAGTGACATCAATCTTATAATCTAGTGACAATATAACATCTAATGTCATATAATTCCTAGCTATGAATTACATCTTTAATAACTTACAATGTAAACGAATGATAACGGTCACTGAGTGATAATTAAGATGACGAAAACTTCCATATAAGTTATTGTCTTAGGGAAAGATAACCCAAACACTCAAATCAAATTTAAGTACTCAAAATCGACTTAAATTGTACGGCGATCGGTTAACAACTTTACAACCATTTACGAATACTCATTGAGCATTCGTTATTTTTTTGGCGGTTCATCTAAATTTGATATATTCAAGCTTAAAAGCGACAAACTTAGGTGATACTCCATTTTTGGGAGATTGAAATTGAACTGGATTAAAACGACTACATTAGGGTTGGCTATTGCACTCAGTTTACCGGCTAGCGCGCAAACCTTAGAGCAAGCCGTCGCGTTTACTTTAGAAAGTAACCCTGAAATCAAAGCGGCATATAACCAGTACGTTAGTCAACGTTACCTTAACGATGCTTCTGGTGGAGCTTACCGCCCGAGTATAGATTTAGACGGTGGCATTGGTTACGAATATACGGATTTGGCTACGAATTCGAGCTCAACAGATCTAACGCGTAAAGAAGCAGCAATTACGTTGACACAACTCATTTGGGATGGCGCTAATACTTCTAACGACATTGATCGTACCGCTGCTGATGCAGAGTCTGTCCGTTATCAATTACTATCTAGCGCTCAAGATATTGCACTGCAAGTAACCAAAGTTTATCTTGATTCCGTTAAAGCTTATGAAGTGCTTACACTTTCTGAAAACAATCTCGCGACGCACAAAAATATCTATATAGATATCAAGAAACGAGTTGATTCAGGCATTGGGTCTACAGCAGACATGTCTCAGGTGGAAGCTCGTATTGCAAAAGCTCATGGTAATTTGCTGGCAGCTCAAAATAATTTATTTGATGCCCATACTCAATTCAAACGCCTTGTTGGCCAAGCCCCACTAGGCTTGGTATATCCACGTGCTGACGCAGGCTCTATTCCTTATACGATCGACGGTGCTTTGGCAAAAGCCTTTAACCAACACCCGGTTATCAAAATTGCACAAGCTGACGTAGATTCAGCGAAGTTCCAATACAAGCAGTCGAAGAGTACCAACTACCCAACTGTTTCTTTTGAAGCAGCTCAAAGGTGGCGCGATGATGCAGGTGGTACGAAAGGCAACAGCGATGAATTTTCTGCGATGCTCCGCTTAAAGTACAATCTCTATAACGGTGGAGCCGATCAAGACCGTGCCGAAAGTGCCGCTTATCAACTCAACAAAGCAAAAGACCTACGTGAGAGTACTTACCGCAATGTAGAAGAAAGCTTACGCCTTTCATGGAGCGCTCTTGACTTAACCGTTCAGCAGAAAGATTTCTTGTCGGATCACGTAGACTCGGCTTCTGACACCGTTATCTCTTATGAAAAACAATACCGAATTGGTAAGCGTACCCTTCTCGATCTACTTAACACTGAAAATGAACTCTTCGAAGCACGTAAGGGATTTTTAGACGCTAAGTACGATGTACAGTACGCAAAGTATAGAGTCATGAATGCTACAGGTAACCTATTAACAGGGTTACGTGTAGAGACTCCACAAGAATGGAATGAAAAGGTAGAATATTAATGAAGCTTCTCAAAACTATACTCCCACTATGCTTCGTGGTTGCTTCTGCCAACATCATGGCTGAAACAAATGATGAATTCACTTATCGTGCTCTTCCTAGCACCACACAAAGTTATGATCTCGAAGATGATGATAATGATGGTGTTATCAACGCTCGCGATTTATGTATAGACACACAAATAGGCGCTGAAATAGATAATGATGGCTGTGGCTCGTATTTCGAGTCTAGCGAAGAAAAAGATCTTCATATTTTATTTGCCAATGACTCTGCAGAAATTAAACCTGTGTTTCTGAGCCAAATTCGTCAAATGGCTGCGTTTCTAAAGCGTTACGAAAACACAAGTATTCAATTGCAAGGTTATGCTAGTAAAGTAGGTAATGCCGAATACAATCTCAAGCTCTCAGAAGAACGTGCGGTCAATGTAAGACGTGCGCTCATCAGCAATGGTATCCCGCCATCAAGAGTCTATACCGTAGGGTACGGAGATGCAGGCTTCCGTGATAATGACACTGAAACCAATCATGCACTGAACAGAAAAGTTGTAGCTTCTGTTGTCGGATTTAAAGGCAACATCAAAGAAGAGTGGCATATATTTACTAAAATCGGCAAATAGATTCTACCGCACCCAAACCATACTGAAACGTTTGGTAAGCGTTTCAGTATCCTTATAATTCCTTGATCGCCATATACCTACCCCTTGTATAATGTTAATCTTGTCTTGTTATCAACATAGAGAAATTATTCATGAGCAAACTAACCGCTGATACTCAAGCAAATCTAGAACTTTTCGTTTCTGAAACACAAGAAACTAAACTGGTATGGGGCCTTCGCAACGAAGAAGGTTGGCTAGCATGTGACTCAAGTGAATTCGAAAACAGTGAAGTGATGCCGTTCTGGTCTTCAAAAGAGGACGCTCAGACTCACAACGTTGAAGAGTGGGCAGACTTCGAAGTATTAGAAATCCCACTAGATATCTTTGTAGAAGATTGGTTACTGACCCTAGCTGAAGATGGTGTTCTTGTTGGTACTAACTGGAATGCAACATTGGAAGGTAAAGAACTTGAGCCTTCTGATCTAGCGAAATTATACATCTAGCTTCCAAGATCGGTCGTACAATAGCGTACGACCGGTTACCTATGATAAGCCATTGAGAATTAGAGATTTACCTCACATAAAAAACCATTAACTCGCCAAAAAAATTGAAGCAATATCAAACTATCAATAGAATACCGTTCTTTATCTGATTGATATTATCTCGTGATTCACTCCATTTTCATTGCCTTTCTGCTTTTCATCAATCTTTATTCTTTTAGCCAAGCATCAACATTGGATCATGAACCTTATCCAACAATTAGCTCCTCGGCATTAGCTCCCCACACAACTCCAAATGCTGATTGGAACGCACTCTATCTCTCGACTCTAACTCATTCCCCTTCGCGCGCATTGAACATGCTGCAAACACGCTACACGAGTTCAACAACCTACGGGGATAAGCTCTACCTTTCGGCACTGCTATATCAATACATGAGCCAGCGCGATCAACCGTTTTATGGAATCGCTTCAAACGACAGTGACTACCAAGCGATAGAACAAGCGTTTATTAATGCCCTAGTAAATGATGGACAAGGTCAGTACAAAGAAGCTCAGCAAGGCTTTTTGTCCATATTAGTAAAAATGCAATCAATCAACGATGTTACAGGTAGAGCATTATTAAAATACCAATTATGTCGTTCTCTCAATGAGCAAGCTAAATATCATCAAGCGAACTATTATTGTTCTGCACTTCAGTCGGATTTACATGACATTGCTGACCCTGTATTACCAAAATTTGGCACTTATCGAGTGATCGCTAACAATCACCATTTCCGCAGCGACTATCAAGCCGCTCTAGATACTTACCTATCACTGATAAGCGTGTTCCCACAAGGACACGATATTTCGGGGATCTATAACGATGTGGGTAATTTGCTCAAAGAGTTAAAGCAATATGATAAATCGGCAGAGTACCTCATAGAAGCACTCGCTCTGAGATCGGATGCTTCTGATTTGATGAAAGCACAAGTTCATCATAGCCTTGCAGATCTTTACCTTAATCAAGGACAAAGTGACCTAGCAATTAATCACTTTCAAAAAGCAAAAGCACTGTTGACTACATCATCTCATAGCTACGGCATTGCGCTAACAACTCTTGGTTTAGGAAAAGCATACACGCAGACGAAGAACTATGATTTGGCGAGAGACTACCTAGTAGAGTCTCTATCGGCTTCAAGCAAGCTAAACAACGATGTCATTCGAATCAATGCTTTCTTAGCAATCAGCGATATGTTCGAAGACCAAAAACTTAAAACGGAAGCGCTCAATTATGCACAACAAGCTTTGGAGCTATCCGAACAAGTCACAAGACATAAGTACACCGCTCAAGCACTACTTCAACTATCTGATATTCATCAGACACTCAGCGATTACAAGCAAGCTTTCTATTTCTATCAGCGATACTCCTTAATACAGTTCGAAACCCGAGATATAGATAACAGGTTGGCTTTTGAAGCACTAGATCTAGCTCATGCTAGGTACGAAAAAGAACTAGAGAGTTCTTTCCTGAGACATCAAGCAAATTTAGACCGACTTCAAATCGAAAAGATGGAACATCAAAGGGTGGTGTATAACATGATTGTTATTCTATTGCTGTGTGCGGCTAGCTTTATGATCTTCACAAATAAGGCCATTCGTGCAAAAGCAGCAATCGATGCCATGACAAAGGCGTATAGTCGGACCGAGATAATACGAAGAATCAAGCGTATCAAAGCCTGCAAAGGAACAGAAAAACAACATGTTCTCGTTTTGCTCGATCTAGATAAATTCAAGAAAATTAATGACCAATATGGCCACCCTACTGGTGATAGAGCACTCGTTCATATAAGTCAGCAAATAAGACAACATTTAATTAAAGGTGAGCTGTTCGGGCGCTTAGGCGGCGAAGAATTTCTGATTATGCTTACTGATACAAAACCAGCTGAAGTACAAGAGCGTGTAGAGGAGTTACATTATGCTATTTCGAGTGCAGTTTTCTTATCAGAAAGCAAAAAGCCACTTAATGTAACCGCGAGTTTTGCTTATCTAGCAACCTCAAACGCATTAAGTGACTTTGATGACTTATACTCGGTTCTTGACCAAGCACTTTATCAAGCGAAGAGTAATGGTCGAAACTGCATCATCGATGCTTATAACGACCCAATAGACTCACCTGATGTTATTTATTCTCAGCCTGTTTACGAACCAAATCAGCCATAATACCCTCGCGATCACCTAGGTAGTCGTTAAGGCCAACTTTACGCAGTTCACATGCAGGGCAATCGCCACAACCATCACCAACAATGCCGTTGTAACAAGTCAGTGTTTTGTTTCTAACAAGCTCAAGTGCTGAGTACTGGTCTGCTAACGCCCATGTCTCAGCCTTGTTTAACCACATTAACGGTGTTTTAATATCAAGCGGCTTGTCCATACCTTGTACAAGCGCAGAGTTCATCGCTTTCACAAAGTTATTACGACAATCAGGGTAGCCTGAGAAATCAGTTTCACACACGCCCGTGATTACGGTATTTGCACCGATTTGGTAAGCGTAAATACCCGCCAAAGTTAAGAACAGAATATTACGACCAGGAACAAAAGAGTTTGGTAGTCCATTCTCTTGTAGCTCATGAGACACAGGGATATCGTCGCGAGTCAGAGAGCTGATAGCCAGTTCATTCAACAGAGTCACATCCATCACTTTGTGTGCTTTCACACCAAGATCTTTTGACAACGACTCAGCCACTTCAATCTCGAGTCTATGGCGCTGACCATAATCAAACGTAATCGCATGAACTTCATCATACTCTTTTAAAGCTTGAACAAGACACGTTGTTGAGTCTTGACCACCACTGAATACTACCACTGCTTTTTTCATCTTAAATCCTTACGAGAATCTTCTACTAGCGACTTATCTAGGCCAGTAAACAAATGCAACCTATGCGATGCTCAAATATTTGTGAGTTTGTATTGATAAGCGCCAATTACGCTCAATGCAGGTATCAATACAAAGCTGAGTAGCGCGGTCTTTTTGGCTGATTGGTTGCAGAGCGATAACAGTGTCGCTAGCAACCGCAGCTCGCTCCAATAAACCGTCAAGTTGTTCGATGTCTTTGCTTGTGCCTACTGGATGCTTAATTTCATTCGCACGAACGAGTGCGCTATCAAGGATATCCAATTTGGCTTTCATTGCGATTTTTGGTGACACCGTAACCCAAGTATCCAGTGTGGCTTTTACTTCTGATGTTCCGCTGGTCTCAATCTGACAGCGACAACCGTGCTGCTCAAATGCTTCAGTAAGAGGGACAAGATCATAGATGCACGGCTCACCACCAGTAATCACAATGTGCTTCGCGGTGTAACCTTGCTTGATATATTCATTCACGATTCCTTGCGCATCAATTGCAGACCAAGTCGGTGAATCCTCTGTCTTAACCATAATATCACCAAGGCTCGTTTCATCTTCCGGCAACGCTTCCCAAGTCTGTTTGGTATCACACCAAGAACAGCCTACAGGGCAAATTTGCAGTCGAACAAAAACAGCAGGAACGCCGGTAAATACGCCCTCGCCCTGGATGGTTTCAAACATTTCATTAATCTTGTACAACTTACCCTCAGCTCAATCATTTGATGAAATTAATCAACCGCAGACCTTAAAGCACTTGCCCCTTTTGGTCAAACAAATGAGTACTGATAAATGAGTTGATCAAAGCCCTAGCCTGAGCTTTCAAGTTCCCTTATCCTTTCGCCCATTAGATTTTGTTAGCTTTTAATTTTTTGGTAAGGAACAACATGTACAAACTGATTGCTCTTGATATGGATGGCACACTACTTAACAGTGAAAAAGTGATTTCTCAAGAGAACAAAGACGCGATAGCTAAAGCTCGCGCTGCAGGTGTGAAAGTGGTTCTGGCTTCTGGTCGTCCTTTAGAAGGCATGCAGAGTAAGTTAGACGAGCTTTCAATCAACGGCGAAGATGACTTTGTACTCTTCTACAACGGCTCTGTGGTTCAGAATGTATCGACAAAAGAGATCATTCACAGCGAGATTAGCAATGGTAAAGCCGCGAAACAGATTGCTGCATTAGCACAAGAGCTAGGTGGTTATGTGCATGCCTTCAGCAAGGTTCATGGCTTAATAACACCTGAAAACAATGAGTACACCGCTATTGAAGCGCGTATTAACGGCTTAAAGATTACCGAGCTCGACTTTTCTCAACTAGAAGACGACCATGAAATTATCAAAACAATGATTGTCGCGGAACCAAGCAAGCTGACCGAAATCATCAGCAAGTTGCCACAAGAACTTAAGACTCAGTTTACTATCGTGCAAAGTGCACCATTCTTCTTAGAGTTCTTAAACCCAAATTCAAACAAGGGTGTCGGTATTGAAGCAATCGCTAAACATTTGGGGATTACAGCGAAAGAAGTGATCTGCATGGGCGATGCTGAAAACGATCACCATATGCTTGAATACGCGGGCATGGGTATTGCGATGGAAAACGCAATGGAAGAAACCAAGAAACTGGCGGATCACATCACAGCGGCCAACGACGACCACGGAGTCGCCGTCGCGATTGAAAAGTTTATCTTCAACTCGTAAACGGTCAATAGGCTCGAGTGAGAATTACTTTTTGCTTGTTTCACAAATGACAAAGGCTGTGCACTGCACAGCCTTTTTTGATTTTATGTTCGTCGGTTCGCCTACTCTCTTTTCCATGGCAGACGAAACGCCACGACACCAAATAGAATCAAGATTGGGAAACGTAAGGTCTCAACAATAAATGAAGCGATGCCACTGAATGAGACGAAACTTCCAGCCCAGCTAATCAGCAGATTCCCCGCTAACAACATCGCCATCACTCCAAATACAATCTTGAATGAGAAGTGGCCGACCAAAGGCTTCGAGTCCGTTAACGTTACTAAGCATGCAATCGTCATCAAAATTGCCACCCAGAAAGAAAATGTTGGCAGAGGCCATATAACCGTGAGAACAATCGACAGTAAGCACAATGCCCACCAGACACCTTTAGAGCTTAACAAGGCACTAATATCAACATCAGGTTTCGCATCTAATCTCACGATGTGCCAAGTCGTTAACGCGCCCAATACGCCTCCCATTATGACATCACTAAAGAACGCACTGCCTGAATAAGACTTAAATAGCATGATCCACAGTAGGCCAGTGAGCACAATCAAAATCGATTTTTGCTCCAAGAGGCGCTTTAGTTTCCAAAAGACTAACAAGGTTAAACTCACCCATAAGCCAGCCAATAAACTTGGAAAGCTATACCCACTGCTCATCACTAGTTTCAATGTTGGCAAGTAAGCATGCGGACGTGGAAAACCAAACCCTTGGTGGGCGATTAAAGTGAGCAGTGTCACCGAAATCAAAGTGAAGCCAAACTTTAACGCGAAGTTACGGCCAAAATGCCAAGCAATTAGCGGCAATATCACGATGAAAACCCAAGGCTTCGCTAACGAGTCAGTTAAAAGTACAGTATTCGCAAACAAGCTTGGCATCTTATCGAACACGTTTTGAAGCGACACAATCCAATTTAGTTCAACTTGATGGACTTGGGGTGCCGCGCCCACCAGCTCAGTCACATACGTCACAGGTTGATCTGTCGCAGATAAAAACAGCTCGTTAATCTCAGACCACTGTTCTGGGTAGCGGTATTGGTGATCTTGCAATTCAGTAGGAGGAAGTAACATCGCACGGCTGACTTCCACGCCGTAATGAGGCGCAAACCAAATCGGCAACTCAAAGCCACCTAATTCATTCCGAGCCTTGTAGCTGATCACTTCAGAGTCAGAAATACAATCAAACACGACGGCACTGTCGGTATAACCCAGTACATCACCGACCGTTACCGACAAACCCGCCTCTTCCCACGTTTCACGTTGCGCCGCGACTGCTGGCGGCTCACCTGAAACAACAGTGCCTCCCGGTAGAGACAATTGACCTGTGATCAACTCATCAACCAACACGATTTGGTTGTCAGCACGTACTACACACAAAGCGCCCGCGATATGATCGGGCAAAGTGTTGCTTGCCCAAGCGGAAGTAGTACTCAAAAGAGATAATATGAAAACTAATAAATATCGAATAGCCAACGAGTTTACCTAAAAAATAATAGAAGAAATTTAAGACTGCTAATACACGAGTCTATTGTAATCAAACACGCACAAAATCGCTGCCTACGTTTTGTGCAAAGCCTTCCTCATCCATTGAATGTGAGGAGTAAACCCCATTTTTTGATAGAAGTCCTTGGCAGGTGAATTAAAGTCCCAAACCTCTACAAAGACTTGTTCAACCCCATAATCATCAAAAGTCGCTTCAACTTTGCTAAACAACTTTTCAGCAATCGATTCTTTTCGATAATCAGGCAAGACAAACAGTTCATCGACACTCCCCATCGGCACCGGTTTACTCACCGTTGAGATAAGCTCACAAAAATGTCCGGAGATAAAGCCAACAATGAGCTCACCTTTTAATGCCACATAAACTAAGCATTCAGGATCATCCAAGTAACGTGCAATGCTTTTTTCCTGCTCAATCTCTTCTGCCGTTTTAAAGTGCTCTGGGCTAGCAAGGTGGTGGTGATGGTGGAGATCGAACATTAACTCGTTAAGTTGTTCCAAATCCGTGTGCTTTGCAGCCCTTAAGATGACATTCATGACTATTGCGCTTCTCAAACCAAATTAATATCTAAACTGAGTCTAGTTTACTTGGCGTGAGTATCTATACAAGTTATTGAATTAATTCATTGTTTGAAGTGCGTATTTTAGATACAAAAACGGCCACATTACGTGGCCATTCTGTTTGAATTATTTTGAATTAAACGAATATCTAGGCATTAGCTTTTGCTGTAGCTTCAGCTTTATGCACCATTGTCCTCTTTCTCTTCTTTGAGATCAGCAAGCTGTTGTTCTAGTTCAATAAGCTTAATTTCAGCCTCTACTTCAGCAACTCGCTTTTCTGCATCGGTGCGATTGTCTTGCGCTAGACCATCAGCAGTAACTTGGGTTCGTTGTGCGTTTCTTGCATCATCCGTATCTTTCATTGAACCAGCAACACCACCAGTCACACCACCCAATGCAGCACCCTTCGCGGCTAAGCCCGCATCTCCAGTTAGAGCGCCTGCTGTCGCTCCTAATAAAGCACCACCCACAGCACCACGATTACGTGCAGCATTCTCATTTTCGTTATCCATTGCTGGTGATGCGCAACCAGAAAGAGTCACAATCAGTGTCGCTAAAAGAAAAGGTTTAGTGAATTTCATAGGAGTCTCGCTTAGTTCTTCGTTTGGAGTAGAGCCATCTTAAGCAGAACCGTTAATGAGATAAATAAAGCCACGTTTAGACGATACATCATGTTCAGTTATGTATCATTCAACCATCGCATAAGTGCTTATTGATATATATCTTTGAGCTCGCCTTAGCCTGACAAACAAAAAAGGCGACCAATAAGGTCTCCTCAATCTAGCTTTCTCAATAATTTTTGTATTTCACATGTCGCTCTTAGCCTTTGGACCAAAAGTTTTGCATATTTTCTGCGCTAGGTGGTGGCCTAACACCGCAATCTCGATAATGATTTTTATCGCCGATCCCCAGTATCTTGCCATTTTCGTCATCAATCATAGCGGCTACTTTGACACCGTCTCCCACATGACGAGTCAACACGACAATTTCACCGGCTCTTTCAGACCTTACCGCGCCTAAGATTTGATATTCGTAGCGACCTTTCCTTGAATTAACGATCATCTTCGAGTTAATCGGGTTGGCTTCATACCCCACGCCCATATCAAAAACTGCTTGATAGAGATCGACGCCAGTCTTGGACACACATTTAAATATCTTGGGATGACTCAATGGCTCTAACAACGCTCTACTCGCTTCATCCTTTGAAATACTGGCACTAGCAGCACCACTGACCAGTAAAGCAATCAACCAAAAGTAAGCTCGCATAAAAAAGACCTCAATATGTGGGATTCATAATGAGGTCATAGTAAACGCAATGGATAAGCGGATGAATAAAGTAGAGTTTAGGTAAACCATCACGCTGGCTTATGTATAAATCAACCAGCCGAAGATTATACTACCTAAACTGCGACGTCTATTTGCCGAGCTTTTCAGCAATTTCAGTTAAGCTGGTAGGGTCGTCAATCGTCGAAGGCACCACATATTGCTCACCTTCTGCGATCTGTCGGATAGTTCTGCGTAAGATCTTACCTGAACGTGTCTTGGGTAGTCTCTCAACAACCAAGGCTTGCTTAAAACAAGCTACCGCGCCAATCTCATTACGAACCTTGCCAACCAACTCCGCTTGCAACTCAATACCATCGACTTTTACGCCATCTTTCAGCACAACGAAACCAAGAGGTAACTGCCCTTTTAAGTCATCGTGAATACCGACTACCGCACATTCTGCAATGGCTGGGTGACCACCCACGATCTCTTCCATTTCTCCCGTCGACAGACGGTGTCCCGCTACGTTTATCACATCGTCGATACGGCCCATGATAAATAGATACCCATCTTCATCAAGATAGCCACCGTCCCCAGAAACATAATAGCCCGGGAACTGACTCAAATAGCCGGATTCAAACCGATCATGATTGCGCCATACCGTGGGTAAACAACCAGGCGGCAATGGTCGTTTAAGTGCCACAAACCCTTGTTGATTCGTTTGTGCGATTTCACCCAACTCATTGAGGATCTCCACTTGGTAACCGGGTACTGGCTTGGTTGAAGAGCCCGCTTTCACTGGTAAAGATTCTAACCCTGTTGGATTGGCGGAAATGGCCCAACCTGTTTCGGTTTGCCACCAATGATCGATAACTGGTTTATTGGTATGAGACTCAACCCAATCCAATGTTGGAGGGTCTAAACGCTCGCCAGCCATAAAAATCGACTTGAGCGATGATAAATCATACTTGGTGAGCAACTCGCCTTCGGGATCTTCTTTCTTGATTGCCCTAAACGCTGTTGGCGCAGAAAACAATACATCGACCTTGTACTCTTCACACACACGCCAGAATGCGCCGGGATCTGGCGTTCGTACTGGCTTGCCTTCAAACAAAATGGTCGTACAGCCATGAATCAATGGCGCATACACAATGTAGGAATGCCCCACTACCCAACCGACATCAGAAGCTGCCCAAAACACACCATCTTGCGGCATATCGTAAATAGTGCTCATCGAGTATTTCATCGCAACCGCATGACCACCATTATCGCGCACCACGCCTTTTGGCTTACCCGTCGTCCCTGATGTATACAAGATATATAGTGGGTCAGTCGCTAGAACAGGCACACATACGTGAGGCAAAGCATCCTCAACCGCTTGTTGCCAAAGTACATCACGTTCGTTGTTCAATTCGGCTAGAGACTGCTCTCTTTGGAATACCACGACTTTCTCAGGCTTCCAACGACTGTCCATGATCGCCCTGTCGACCATCGGCTTATATGGCAGAACTTTATTTATCTCGACACCGCAGGATGCAGTAATCAACACCTTCGGTTCAGCATCTTCGATACGAACGGCAAGCTCATGAGGAGCAAAACCACCAAACACCACCGAATGCACCGCGCCTAGTCGTGCACAGGCTAGCATTGCCATGGCAGCTTCAGGAATCATTGGCATGTAGATCACCACACGATCACCTTTGGTAACGCCTTGCGTGGCTAACATACCTGCGACTTTAGCCACTTGTTCACGCAATTGATTGTAAGTGTACGAGGATTGAGTTCCTGTAACTGGAGAGTCGTAAATCAGCGCGGTATTGCCACCTCGCCCATTTTCACAATGGTAATCCAGCGCGAGCCAGCAGGTGTTCATCACCCCATCAGGAAACCAACGTTCAATACCGTTATCGTCAGTTTGTAATATCGTTTTTGGTGGTTCAAACCAATCTATCGCTTGTGCTTGTGTTTCCCAGAACGAATTGGGGTCTTCCCTAGCCCATTGATACTCGGTGATATAGTCTGTTTTTCTGTTCATTCGATTCGTAGCAGACATAGTGCCTCCTCCATGATTTATCCATTAGTCCAAGCGCCTAGCTTTTGGCAGTAGCACTTGATTGCACTCTTTTCTCAGCGTTGTGCTCGTGAACATTTAACCGTTCACGACAATCGCTTTACTTAGGAAAAGGCACTCGAATGGCACCTTCCATGATCACTCGGGCACTACGACTCATAATTGCCCGTTCTATTTTCCACCCGCTTTCCGTCTGAATAGCTTTAGCACCCACTTTTAAGGTTCCTGATGGATGACCAAAGGTCACAAAATCTCGGGAACCCTCACCGACTGCCAAGTTAACTAACGTCCCCGGGACGCTTGCCGCTGAAGCAATGGCGACCGCAGCCGTACCCATCATGGCGTGGTGCAATTGCCCCATAGACAAAGCTCGCACCAGAAGATCAGTATCTTCGGCAGCAACCGATTTACCACTGGAAGCTTGGTACGCTTGAGGCTTAGTAACAAACGCGACTTTAGGAGTGTGCTGGCGTGATTCAGCTTGCTCTAGGGAATCGATAAGACCCATCGCTACTGCACCATGTGCTCGGATGGATTCAAACAGAGCCAAGGCTTTGGTATCACTATTGATATCTGATTGAAGTTCAGTGCCTTGGTAACCAACCGATTCAGCATCAACAAAAATGGTGGGTATTCCGGCATTGATGTATGTCGCTTTAATGCACCCCAGATCTGGAACATCTAAAAAATCGACAACATTCCCTGTTGGGAACATAGAGCCACTCGCGTCGGCGGGGTCTAGAAAATCGACTTGGATCTCAGCAGCGGGGAAAGTGACACCATCGAGCTCAAAGTCACCTAACTCTTGGACTTCCCCATCAGCGATAGGTACATGAACAATAATGGTTTTCTCTATGTTCACTTGCCATACTCGCACCTCGACCACACCGTTTTCTGGAATACGATTCGAATCGACCAGTCCATTATGAATTGCAAATGGGCCTACGGCAGCAGACAGATTGCCGCAGTTACCGCTCCAATCAACGAACGGCTTGTCTATTGCTACTTGGCCGAATAGGTAATCAACATCGTGATAGGCTTTACTGCTTTTCGAAACAATAACGGTTTTGCTGGTGCTGGATGTTGCGCCACCCATGCCATCGGTTTGTTTGCCATAAGGATCTGGACTACCAATCACGCGCAGAAGTAATGCGTCTCGTGCTTCTCCGGCAACTTGCGCAGCTTCAGGTAAGTCACTTAAGTTGAAAAAGACACCTTTGCTTGTTCCGCCCCGCATATAGGTAGCAGGTACTTTTATCTGTTTGATGTTCATAACTAGCTCCTAATTTGCAAGAAAGTCTTTGGCGAAACGTTGCAACACGCCACCAGCGCTATAAACATTCACTTCGTCTGCCGTGTCTAGTCGGCAAGTCACAGGAACATCCAGCTTTTCACCGTTTTTACGAGTGATCACTAAAGCCAAATCAGAACCTGCTTCAATGTTGCCGTACACGTCGTAAAGCTCAGTACCGTCCAGTTCTAAGGTGTTGCGATTGGTCCCCGCTTTGAATTGCAAAGGCAGCACGCCCATGCCAACCAAGTTGGTTCTGTGAATTCGTTCAAATCCTTCAGCCACAATCACTTCAACACCCGCTAAGCGCACCCCTTTGGCTGCCCAGTCACGTGATGAACCTTGTCCATAATCGGCCCCCGCCACGACAATCAAGGGTTGTTTACGGTTCATGTAGGTTTCTATCGCTTCCCACATTCGCGTAACTTGACCTTCGGGTTCAACTCTTGCTAATGAACCTTGCACGACTTCTCCAGCGTCCTTCACCATTTCGTTAAACAGCTTAGGGTTAGCGAACGTTGCTCGTTGTGCGGTTAAGTGATCACCTCGATGGGTCGCGTAAGAGTTAAAATCCTCTTCCGGCACTTCCATTTTGGTGAGGTATTCCCCCGCAGCGCTCGAAGCGAGAATCGCATTTGAAGGGGATAAGTGATCTGTGGTGATGTTGTCACCTAGAATCGCTAAAGGTCTCATACCAGATAGGCTTCGTTCTCCCGCAAGAGCCCCTTCCCAATAAGGTGGTCTGCGTATATAGGTGCTTTGAGGTCGCCAGTCATAAAGCGGCTCAGTCGTCACCTGTTCCTCGTCTGGCTGGAACATTTTCACGTAGATTTGTTGGAATTGCTGAGGCTTAACGTGCTCACCGACAACGGCATCGATCTCGGCATCACTCGGCCATAAATCACTTAAGTAGATTGGCTTACCATTGTTGTCGGTGCCTAAGCTGTCTTTCTCGATATCAAAGCGAATCGTGCCAGCCAACGCGTAAGCAACCACCAACGGCGGTGAGGCTAAAAACGCTTGTTTGGCATAGGGATGGATTCGACCATCAAAGTTTCGATTCCCTGACAACACAGCAGTTGAGTACAGGTCGCGGTCGATGATCTCTTGTTGGATTTTAGGATCCAACGCCCCACTCATTCCGTTACAGGTAGTACACGCATAACCGACGATACCGAAGCCTAATTGTTCCAGCTCAGGTAGCAAACCTGCCGACTCAAGATAGAGCTTGGCAACTTTAGAGCCCGGCGCAAATGACGTTTTCACCCACGGCTTACGAACTAATCCAAGCTGATTAGCTTTCTTAGCCACCAATGCTGCGGCGACTACGTTTCTTGGGTTGCTGGTGTTGGTACAAGAAGTAATTGCCGCAATGATTACGGCACCATCGGGCATCTGATCATCGCTGTACTGCTTAGCATGCTGCTCTTTCCAAGATGCTTGACTGATGCCTTGTTCAGCCAGCTCTCTGGTTGGCAAACGACGATGGGGGTTGGATGGCCCTGCAAGATTGCGCTCTACCTTCGATAAATCAAACTCTAATACACGTTCGTATTGAGCAGAGTCTAGATCGTCAGCCCATAGCCCGGTTTGCTTAGCGTAGCGTTCAACTAATTCAACCTGCTCAGGCTCTCGACCGGTGAGCTTCAGGTATTGAATGGTCTGCTCATCGATGTAAAACATACCAGCTGCTGTACCATACTCTGGCGTCATGTTGGAGATAGTTGCGCGGTCACCAATGGTCAGTGCACGAGCCCCTTCACCGAAGAATTCCAAATAGCTTGAGACCACTCTCTCATTGCGAAGGAACTCAGTAATCGCAAGCACAATATCCGTTGCAGTTATCCCTTCTTGTCGTTGACCCGTCAGTTTAACGCCGACAATATCAGGCAATCGCATCATCGACGGACGACCGAGCATCACTGTCTCAGCTTCCAAGCCCCCCACACCAATCGCAATAACGCCCAAAGCATCAACGTGCGGTGTATGGCTATCGGTACCAACACAGGTATCAGGAAACGCGATGCCTTCTTTAGATTGAATAACTGGAGACATTTTCTCCAAGTTAATCTGGTGCATGATCCCGTTACCCGCTGGGATCACACTCACGTTTTTAAACGCCGTTTTACACCATTCAATAAAATGAAAACGGTCTTCGTTTCTGCGCTCTTCAATCGCGCGGTTTTTATCAAACGCTTGGTTATCAAAGCCTGCATGTTCCACGGCTAACGAGTGATCAACAATCAATTGGGTTTCGACCACTGGGTTTACCTTGGCAGGGTCTCCGCCTTGGTCGGCAATTGCATCTCGTAAACCAGCCAAATCTACTAGGGCTGTTTGGCCAAGAATGTCATGACACACCACGCGCGCAGGATACCAAGGAAAATCTAAGTCGCTCTTACGTTCAATGATCTGTTTTAAGCTGTCTTCAAGAGTTTCAGGATCACAGCGTCTTACTAATTGCTCTGCCAATACTCTCGACGTATAAGGCAAGGTTTTATAACTGCCTGGAGATAGTGCTTCTACCGCTTCGCAAGCATCGAAATATTCTAAGCCCGTTCCCGGTAGAACCTTTCGATACTTGTTTTCATCAAGCTCTTGGTTTCTTTCAAGTTTTACATCAGACATACATCCACCATTATCTGTCAAATTCTATTCGTTGGTTCTCGAGGCCTTATCACATGAAGAGAAAGTCACCTCGAGATATAAGTCGGCTCGATATAGAGGACTAACGTAAATGGATTGGTAGCCAGTCTTGATGCTCTGGCCCGGTGTAGTCTGCACTTGGACGAATAATTCGATTGTTTTCTCTTTGCTCGAATACGTGTGCCGTCCAACCAGTAAGGCGGCTCATCACGAAGATAGGAGTAAACAGTTTGGTTGGGATGTCCATGAAGTGATATGCCGATGCGTGGAAGAAGTCAGCATTACAGAACAGCCCTTTCTCGCGCTTCATTACAGCTTCAACACGCTCAGAAACGGCATAAAGCTGTTTATCTCCCACCTCTTGAGCAAGCTCTTTTGACCAACGCTTGATTAGAGCATTTCGTGGATCGCTTTCACGATAAATGGCATGACCGAAGCCCATGATCTTATCTTTGTTAGCAAGCATATTCATGATGTTCGTTTCCGCTTCATCGGCGGTTTGCCAATCTTGGATCATTTCCATCGCCGCTTCATTCGCACCGCCATGCAAAGGGCCTCTCAACGTACCAATCGCTGCGGTGACACAAGAGTGGATATCCGACAGCGTTGATGCACACACACGAGCGGCAAAAGTCGAAGCATTAAACTCATGTTCCGCGTAAAGGGTTAGCGAGCAGTGCATCACCTTCTTGTGAAGTTCACTCGGTGCTTTATCCGTTAGCATTTTCAAGAAGTAGCCACCCAAACATGCTTCACTTTGATCTTCAGTATCAATGCGCACGCCATCATGGCTAAAGCGATACCAGTAACAAATAATCGCAGGAAAAAGTGCAAGCATACGTTCTGTTGCTGATAGTTGCTCAGAGAAGTCCGATTCTTGCTCTAAGTTACCCAACATTGAACAGCCCGTTCTCATCACATCCATTGGATGAGCGTCAGCAGGGATAAGCTCTAATGCTACTTTCAAAGGTTGAGGCAAGCCGCGCAGACCAACCAACAATGTTTTGTAATCATCAAGCTCTTTTTCACTGGGTAAATGACCTCTTAGTAGCAGATGCGCCACTTCTTCGAACTGAGCATGATTAGCAAGGTCGGTAATATCATAACCACGGTAGGTTAAACCAGTTCCTGATTTTCCTACCGTACATAGCGCCGTGGTTCCCGCACTCTGACCACGTAGACCAGCACCACCGATTGCAGGTGTGCTGGCTGTTTTTTCGCTTTGTTGTTGGTTTTCTGTAGAAGCCTTTTCGACAGTTGCTTTATCACTCAAAGATACAGACATGTTGAACTCCTTTTCTGTGTTAGCCGCCTGCACTCTTTGGTGCTGCCTGTTTATATGTCCGATGATCTTTATCATCGGTACTGGATATGGCGACTAACCATTTCACGTTATTGGATTAAGTTGATTTTTGATTAATTGAAACTGGTTTACCCTTCGCTTGAAAACAACTGATCAAGCTTGTTCTCGTAGTCGTGGTAATTCAGGTGTTCGTAAAGCTCTTTACGGGTTTGCATTGAATCCAACAGAGCTTCTTGATTGCCTTCAACTAACAAGTGCTTGTAAACATTCTCCGCCGCTTTGTTCATCGCACGGAACGCACTCAATGGATAAAGCACCATGTCGACACTTGATTGGGCTAACTCGTTACAGTTGTAGAGTGGTGTTTGGCCAAACTCAGTTATGTTAGCCAAGATAGGCACGTGCTTACCCGTTGCTGATTTCAGCGCTGCCGAGAACTTCACGTACTGGTCGAGCTGATTCATCGCCTCAGGGAAAATCATGTCCGCGCCCGCTTCAACACAAGCTATCGCTCGTTCAATCGCACTATCAATGCCTTCAACCGCCAATGCATCGGTACGAGCCATAATCACAAAGCTGTCATCGGTTCTGGCATCGGTTGCTGCTTTGACTCTATCGACCATCTCTTGTTGGCTCACAATCGCTTTATTTGGCCGATGACCACAGCGTTTCTGAGCGACTTGATCTTCCATGTGAATTGCTGCTGCGCCTGCCTTCTCCATAGCGCGAATCGTACGTGCAATATTGAATGCGCCACCAAATCCCGTATCGATATCCACCAGCAATGGCAGATCACACGCGTTGGTAATACGTTCAACATCCACCAACACATCGTTCAATGTCGTAATACCTAAATCAGGCAAACCATAAGACGCATTGGCGATACCTCCACCCGACAAATAGATCGCCTGATGCCCTAAGTTCTTTGCCATCATCGCGCAATACGGATTCACCGTACCGACGATCTGCAATGGGTCGTTGTCTTGCACAGCTTGTCGGAACTTAGCTCCTGCTGATAACTTCATAATGACGCTCCCTGTTAATTGTTTATTTCTAGCTAATCTTTAAGACTTACGGCTTTTGGTTATCGCCAGCACTGATCCGCTGACAGATTCCAATGGCCGCTTAATCAAGATCTTTGGATTGAATTTGTTGCTCTATAAGCAATCGGCTACCCGAGATGTGTCGTCGCATTAGCATTTCTGCTAGCTCTTCATCACGGTTACGAATTGCTTGTAGAATATATTTATGTTCATCGAGCGCCTCTTTTGGTCGAGACTGAGCCCTAGGCGATTGATAGCGGTACATGCGTAATAGGTGATAAAGCTCATCACACAGCAGCGAAATGAGTTTGCTGTTACGACTCGCTTTGATAATGCGGTAATGGAAATCAAAATCCCCATGTTGATGAAAGTAAGAAGAACCTTCGACTTCATCGATGTGCTTTGAGTGTGTCGACAATAATCCTTCAAGCCCGATAAGCTCTTCTTGTGTGATATGTCGCGCTGCTAGGCGAGCCGCCATGCCTTCCAATGCCTCTCGCACCGCGTAAAGCTCTAGCAGTTTGTCTGCCGAAAAAGTAATAACTCGAGCGCCGACATGTGGAATACGTTCTATCAGGCCAAGTCCTTCAACACGCATTATCGCTTCACGTAATGGACCTCGGCTTACCTCAAAGCGTTTAGCCAATTCAGGTTCCGAGATCTTACTGCCCGGAGCTAATTCACCGTTAACAATCGCCTCAACGAGGTACTCAGTCAGATTTTCCGACTTGGTGTTTTCTTTGTCGCTCACACGTGTTTTCGTGTTTGCACTTAAGGTGAGGTCTTTTATCGCAGTATTCATATTCACGCTGCTCACTTCTGATTGCCGACCCTAACTGTCAACAATTTCATAACATGAACATAAAATACACGATCAAATTGTCGACAATCAAGCAGATTGTCGACAATTTAGACTAAGGTAGTATTTTTTATATACGATAAAAACTCATCCAAAAGGACACTGAAAACAACTTAAATACTTGTTATTTATTAATTTAAACAGGACAACAACAACCAGCCCGATACCTACTCTAAAGTCATTTAAAATCGATGTGTCGACAACTTATAGCCGAACTGGTCAAAAGCAGCCCCGTTTGTGCCTATCCACCAGCTCACCGATAAACAGATATAAAAAAGGCGCACTCATGTGCGCCTTTCATTCATCGAACCCGTTCTAACAAGCCAACCTTTAATCAAGCTATCTGACGAGTGACTTCGAGGTATTTGCTGATATCGACAAAATCAATCTGTTCTGGTTTGAGATACTCTTCTGCATAACGCAGGTGAGTACCGCTGGTTAAGAACAATCTAAACAGCTCGATATCTAGATGCTCGTCCAACGCCATTTTATACATGATGTCGACAGCAACACTGATTGGTTTCGCCTTCTTATAAGGCCTATCCGCAGCAGTTAACGCCTCAAAAATATCTGAGATCACCAGAATACGTTCTGGGATTGAAAGGTCATCACCTGTCAGCTTCCTTGGATAGCCTGTGCCTTTAAGGGTTTCATGGTGAGTCGACGCATAACGAGGCACACGGCTTAGCTCTTTCGGGAATGGCAGGTTTTCAAGCATCTTGATGGTACCAAGCATGTGCTCATTTATCTTAAACCTATCTTCAGTAGTTAAGGTACCACGCGCAATACTCAGGTTATAGACTTCGCCCAGATTGTATAAGTGCTCAGGCACATCCATTTTAATTTGATGTTTCGGGTCAAACTCTAACGGCCTATCTCTTTTCACTATATGCTCTGCTTTATCACTTAACAGTGGCTCTGTTGCAGGTAAACTTGCACTCGGTTCTCGGTTCAACGCCTCTATCGGTGATAAACCAAGTTGATCATCAAAGTTACGCGTCCAAGTCGTCTCAGCGATAGATCGAATACGTGCGACTTTATCTTCACTCATGAATTCACCACCAACGTTTGATGCCGCGATAAAAGCAAAGTCCTCTTGTAGTTGCTGTTTGGTTGACGCAAGTTCATCAGCTACCAGCTCAGCCGGTAGAGATCCTTCGAGTTGTTTTGTCAAAGCTGTAATTTCTGCATCACGCCAAAGCACTTCAAATCGAGTTCTCAACTCGTGAATTCGGTTGTAGTTAGCTTCTAGCTTCGTACCTTTATCGACGATGTGTTCAGGTGTCGTGATCTTGCCACAATCATGAAGCCAAGCAGCAATTCTAAATTCACGACGTTCATCGTCGTTCTCAAATCTAAAGTCTTTGAAATGCTCTGACTGGGATTTTTCAGCCGCATCAGCCAACATCAAGCCCAGTTCTGGTACGCGGTTACAGTGCCCAGCCGTATAAGCGGATTTATCATCGATAGCCTGGGCGATAAGTTTAATGAACGACTCAACAAAGGCTTCTTGGGTTAGCTCATGTTGCTTGAGTTCCATCGCCATGTCTTTTACCGCCACAGATAGCTCCCATACTTCTTTAATTCGAGTGTCAACAAGTTCGACACTGTCATAATCACGCATCTTGATCTTATGAGTCTCCTCCTCTAATTGACGAATAGGACGCACTATCGGTGCACCAAAAACCCAAGCAATAGGTAAGGTCAAACTCATCAGTAACATCGTTACGCCAACAGAGGTTACTAGACGTTTATTGACTGTACTAAAGATTTCAGTTTCGGGAATCAATACCGCAAAATACTCAGAGTAGTGTTCGCCTGTGTCTATTTTCTTTAAATAGAGATGCTTGATCTCGCCATTCAACTCTACCCTTATCATACTGCCTTCAACCGTTGCTTCCTTAGTCAAATCATAAAGTTCAGTATAAGGAACCGTCGTATTCGTATTAAAGCCGGTATCATGGAGCCACTTTTTCGCTAAGGCATCAAGTTGTTCACCACTTAATTTACTGATAGCTTTATCAATAATCGGAAGCAATTGCTTATGCTTGCTCTGCAACACCAAATGGAATTGATTTGTGTAGTTCTGTTTTAGATCTTCTAGAGTCCCATTGACAACAAGGCCTGGTTGGAAAAACCTATCTAATGCAAACGAGAGTACGGGTTCAGCGTCTAAGAATGCAAAGTTCTCTCCGCTTTCAATTGAATTAAATGCAGACTCCAGGTTTTCAAACTCAACTAAATCAATATTCGGAAAGTCTTCCCTCATTTTAGGAATAATTGACCACCCAGATAAAATGGCAACTTTTTTACCCTCAAGTTCGGCATAATTAGTAACAACCTTCGCACCAACCTTTGTCACGATAGCAAACGGCAATTCATAGATTGGAGTTGTGTATAGGCCATTTATGCCATTATCTTTATAATTTTGCACCGATTGCAGCCCATCGATGCTTCCTTCTTGAAACTTATTGACAAGCTCTCCCCAAGAAAAGCCATTCACAAATTCAAACCTGATCCCAGTCATCTCACCGATCATTTTGAGAAGGTCTATCGCATAACCGTTTGGTTTCCCCGCCACAGAAAAGTCCATCGGCCCCCAATCATTTTGATTAGAAACTAGCAGCGGAGGGGTATCGTTAACCAAGGTTTTTTGCTCAGATGATAATATCAATGTTGATACATCAAACTCCGATTCCTGATTATTAACCTTGAGGTTGGACGCTATGATATTTCCCGATTTCGAATATAAGAAAGACTCAACCTTACTATCTTCTGCTAATCCAAGCGCCGTACCTGATAATTTGTTAGCCAAAGAAGACAACACAATATCAATACCAATCACATGTTGAATTTCAGATTCTATTTTCGACTCAAACGCTAAAGAATAAGTTTGTCCGGTAATTTGTAAATGCTGAAAAAGATATGGCTGAGTTTTTTCGACCGACTGAACATTGGCAGAAACATACCAAGGCCTGGTCGTTGGAAAGTAGTTGCTCTGCTCCGTAGTTGAGCTTCTGAGCGTAAACTCTTGGTCAAAGTATTTCGTTGTCCGGACTCGCTCCTGCCCTATATTTTTAATCTCAACCACAACCCAACGATCCGTTTGTTGTGCACCTATTTTTTCTCTAACGACAGGGGCAGATTCTAGATTAATAATTTGGAAGAAATTTTCATCGGATGAGCCAATGTAAATACTATAAAAGAGAGGGTTATCTTTAATGGCTTCAGAAAGAATACTACGCGACTCTTCTTTCGATATTTTGTTACTGATTGACCGTTTCACTGAAGCAAGTAAACGCGCAGTGTTGGCTGCGTCAGAATCAATAGCGCCTATATAATCACTCAGGTCATGAGACACCATCGTCAATTTTGACAGAGTACTCTCCGTCGCCATTTTTTTACTGAAGTAATATTGCAGTGAAACCGCAACAACAGCTGTAAGAAATGTCGCGAGTAAAAACATTCCTCCAACAGTAAATCGTAACGAAATTTTTTTGTCTGTCATTATTCGATCCTTGAATAACCATTAGCTCAGAAATGTAACGTGCCAGCAATATTTATATTATTACAGTAGCATAACCCACCTAGCAACACATTATTCTATATATTTAATGTCGTTTCCCCATATCTCTTTTTGTGCCGTAATAAAGTACCCACTTTAATGATACCCAGCAGTATAAATCGACCAATAGTCAAAACAAATTGTTCAAATAAACTCAAGAAAAAATCAGAGTGATTATTTCTTGAAGAATCCTATAGCTGCGCCACCGTGAACTTTATGAACTTTATTCACCCAATGTTCTTTATCCTCAATATCGCCGCATTGAAGACAATTCTTTAACACACCGTTAACTTTAACGTCATCTGCTAAGCAATACCCTACTCGTGTGTTTAGCAGCTGGATATAAAACATAAGTTTCTCTCCATTGAAGAGATCCCCTACATAAGGAACGTGAACCATGTTCAAGGCACTGAAACCTACTCTTGCGGCTTCTATCATCGCAGCAACCTTTTCTTTTAACACTTTTGCTGCTGATGTAGAAAAAATCCACTTCCTAATCCCTGGCGGCGCTGGTGGCGGTTGGGATATGACGGCTCGTGGTACGGGTGATGTATTAGTTAAATCCGACATCGTAGAAAATGTCTCTTTCCAAAACTTGTCTGGTGGTGGTGGCGGTAAAGCCATTGCACACCTAATCGAGACGGCTCAACGTCAAGAAGACACGCTAATGGTGAACTCAACGCCTATCGTTGTTCGTTCACTAACGGGGATCTTCCCACAATCTTTCCGCGACCTAACTCCTGTAGCAGCAACTATTGCCGACTATGGCGCAATCGTTGCGTCTGCGGATTCGAAGTACAACACTTGGGAAGATGTAGTAAAAGAATTCGAAAGCAACCCACGTAAAGTGAAAATTGCAGGCGGCTCGGCTCGAGGCAGCATGGATCACCTTGTTGTGGCGGCAGCGTTCAAAGGCGAAGGTTTTGATGCGAAGAAAGTGCGATACATTGCTTACGATGCAGGTGGTAAAGCAATGGCAGCTCTATTATCTGGCGAAACACAACTGCTTTCGACAGGCCTTGGTGAAGTGCTAGAAATGTCTAAATCAGGCCAAGTAAAAGTATTGGCGGTAACGGCACCAAAACGTCTTGATGCGGCACCAAACATCCCAACACTAACTGAGTACGGCAACGAAACAGTATTTGCTAACTGGCGTGGCTTCTTCGCGGCACCTGGCACTAGCCAAGCGAAAATCGACGAGTGGAATGTAGCGCTTGGCAAGATGTACAAGACCGATGAATGGCAAGTGGTTCGTGACCGTAACGGTTGGATTGACAACTACAAAGCTGACAAAGATTTTTACGCCTTCCTAGAAGACCAAGAAAAACAGATGGGCGACCTAATGCGTGAGCTTGGTTTCTTGAAATAACTAACAACCATAGAGGGTCTATGTGCCCTCTTACTCTTTCCTTGTTTCGCCGTACATGAGTTAACTTCAAACTCCTTTGTTTATTCGTAGACGTATTACTAACGCTTGCCGATTCGTTGTAAACGCAAGTGGCTGATAAACCAGTACCGTAATTCGCTTACCTTTGGTTAGTGATCCCAGACATTCTTCATTAACTCGCTCATGTACGGCT
Source organism: Vibrio sp. 10N.239.312.C11 (assembly GCF_041466065.1). Classification (NCBI taxonomy): domain Bacteria; kingdom Pseudomonadati; phylum Pseudomonadota; class Gammaproteobacteria; order Vibrionales; family Vibrionaceae; genus Vibrio; species Vibrio sp. 10N.239.312.C11. The sequence continues at coordinate 30,030 of NZ_JBFSRZ010000013.1, read as the reverse complement.
TTTTTACTATTTATACCACCCCAAATGGAGTTGGATATGTCGGACTTACCAACCAAATTTCTGAGTAAGGAATCTTTGCTTTCAAAGGATCGCATCGGAGCCATGATCTTTATGCTGGCGTGCTTGTGCTATGGCTACCAAACCACGCTAATTCCTTTGTTCCCCGGTGACGAGTACGAACCCTTCACAGCAAGAACTTTACCTACCCTATTAACGTTTATCGGCATCGGCCTGTCGTTGATCCTACTAGTTACAGGACAACCGGACCAGAAGGTTTCATGCGACACCACGCCGTTGAACTGGAAGCTGCTCATTGGCTTTTTAGTGTTGATGGCTTTGTACGGTGTTGGACTGACTTATCTTGGCTTTGTTTTAGCAACTAGCTTCTTCTTGCTTGCTGGCTTTTACCTATTGGGTGAGCGCCGTAAATCTATTTTATTTGGCGCGTCATTTCCTTTCGTTATCGCGTTCTTTTTATTATTAACTCAAGGCTTAGATATCTACCTAGAGCCTGGCTTAATCTTCACTCTTTGGTAGGGATAACATTATGTTAGACGGAATTTTACAAGGACTTTCTACCGCTGTGATGCCAATGAACATCATGATGGTAATTGTGGGCTGCTTCGTGGGTACCTTCATTGGTATGCTCCCGGGGCTAGGTCCAATTTCAGCAATCGCGTTGATGATCCCGATTACATACGGCCTAGACCCTTCTTCTGGCTTAATCTTAATGGCAGGTGTGTACTACGGCGCTGTATTTGGTGGCTCAACGTCATCAATCTTAATCAATGCTCCAGGTTGTTCTTCAACGGTAGTAACCGCATTCGACGGCTACCCAATGGCACAAAAAGGCCAAGCAGGTAAAGCGTTGGCACTAGCAGCCTACTCTTCTTTCACTGGCGGTACGCTGTCAGCAATCATGCTTTTGATTGCAGCACCGGCTCTAGCAAGTGTCTCATTGAGCTTCCAGTCGTCAGACTACTTCGCATTGATGTTGTTAGGTCTATCGGCTGTAGCAGCGTTTGCAGGCCCAGGTCAGGTAATAAAGGCATGGATGATGACCATTCTTGGTTTGATGCTGTCTACTGTTGGTATCGACAAAGGCGTTGGTGTTGAGCGTTTCACGTTTGGCCTAACAGACCTAATGGATGGCTTTAGTTTCCTACTTCTTGCTATGGCAACCTTCGCTTTAGGTGAGACTTTAATGGGTATTTTGAAACCTGAGAAAGACACCAGCGGCGAAGAAAGCCAAAAGATGGCCGATATTGGCAGCATGAAAGTGACTAAAGAAGAGTTCAAAGAAGTCGCGCCCGTTTCGATTCGTTCTTCAATTCTTGGCTTCTTCACTGGCGTGCTTCCGGGTGCTGGCGCGACGATCGCAGCTTTCTTAAGCTACGGCATGGAACGCAGCCTAGCGCCAAAAGACAAGCAGAAAGAGTTTGGTAAAGGCAGTATTCGTGGTCTTGTGGCTCCTGAATCAGCAAACAATGCAGCTTCAAGCGGTTCATTTGTTCCGCTACTAACACTCGGTATTCCGGGTTCTGGTACTACTGCAATTATGCTTGGTGCGTTGATTGCTTACGGTATTCAGCCAGGCCCTCGCTTGTTCGTTGAGCATCCAGATGTATTTTGGTCGGTGATTATCTCGATGTACTTTGGCAACATCGTGCTGGTTATCTTAAACCTACCGCTGATCCCATATATCTCTAAACTGCTAGCGGTACCAAGAACGGTACTACTGCCAATGATTATCTTCTTCTCAATCACAGGTGTGTACTTGGTGTCTTTCAACACGATGGATGTGTTTGTGATGCTAATTGTGGCAATGGCGGCGATAGCGTTAAGGCTGGCCAACTTCCCGCTCGCACCGTTACTGCTTGGCTTCATATTAGGTGGTTTGATGGAAGAGAACTTGAGACGCGCACTGATGATCAGTGATGGTGAACTCAGCTTCCTTTGGGAACGCCCTATCACCATGACCTTCACTATTTTAGCGGTATTGGTTCTATCTAGTCCTATTCTGGTTAAGCTGTTCAAGAGCTTTAGAGCAAAGCCTGTTGAAGTATAAACTTGGCTTAGCCTAGAAAACAAAACGAAATAAAGGGAGCCTCAGGCTCCTTTTTTCGTATCAGTCATTTCAAAAAACCACAGCTCTAAGATGGTAGCAAACTCACAATCCGACTCCTGAAAAACACATATCCCTGATATTAATAACAAAATCAAGTAAGGTGATTCATCATTTAACGCATTGGATTCTAAAACTATGGATTGGTTGATTCTATTCTTGTCAGGTGTGATTGGTGGCGTGTTGAATTCCATCGCAGGAGGAGGCAGCTTCATCACCTTCCCCGCTTTGTTATTCGCAGGCGTCCCTCCGATTGCGGCCAACGCGACCAATACCTTTGCTTCATGCGCTGGTTACATCAGTGGTGCTTACGCACTGCGCCATGAAATCCAATCTGGCACCAAACAACTCAAACTCGTTGTCGGGCTATGTATAATTGGCGGCGGCATTGGTGCATTTTTACTACTACACACGCCAGAAGCGCTATTTACCCAATCCGTCCCTTGGTTATTACTGTTCGCCGCTCTACTTTTTACCTTTGGTGGCACACTCAATAAATGGCTAAAGAAAGTAACCGCTAAACATAAGCACGCCACCAGCGCAGGCGCGTTCTTTTCAGCCTTATTACTTTTGATCGTGTGTGTTTATGGTGGTTATTTTAATGCAGGCTTAGGCATTGTGACATTGAGCTACTTGGCACTGGCAGGGTATACCAATATCAACGTGATGAATGGCATCAAATTGTTGGTATCGGCATGCGCATCACTCGCGGCAATCGTGTTCTTTGTTGTGAATGGTTCGATTGATTGGCCGTCAGGCATGGCCGTTTTGTTTGGGACATTAGTCAGTGGTTACTATTCAGCAAAAGTTTCTCGTCGTATCCCACAACAATATGTTCGCACCACAGTGATCATCGCGAGCTTTTTGATTACCGCTTACTTCTTCTATGCTAACTAGGTTCTATACCAACTAGCTTTTATTCGAACTACTTCGTGCAGCAATCACGGTTTTCGTTAGCAAAACACAACGCAAATCGTTAAGTATAAAGAATTGACAAAGCCCCTCGGCTGGTTATTTTATGAACTATAAAATAGCCAAACTAAAATATGTGAGGCGAGTCCTTCAATTAGCAAATTTGATAACAATTTAGACTATTTTTTAGCCTTTACTTTGCCAAAGGTGGGATAATTCTCCTGTCGAAAGTGAGACTTCATTAGGAGGCGTTATGAACATTAAACTCGGTCATGTCATGTCATCAAGTCGACTCATTTGCTTTGTCGCTTTTCTCGCTGCCACATTCGCGTGGATTCTAAAAATGCCCGCTCTTTTTTCTGTGTCAGCGCTATTCTTACTGATCAGCGCTATTGTCTATGTCGTTGATCTTTGGAAGAATCAAAGAAAGAACCGCGAAGCTTAAGACGAACGACTAAAGCAACACGCATTAAAAAAGGAGCACTTAGGCTCCTTTTGTATTTTTCAGTCAAGGCTTTGTCTATCTAACGATGCTCAACTTACGCCTTTACATAAAGACGTTAAAACTAGCGACGCCCTTTTGCTAGCGACGGAAATTACGACCGTTGCCGCCACGACGCTCTTTAAATGCTGACGCTGCTTTAGCTTGTGATGCTAGAATCGATTCAACCGTTAATTCCATTGGCTCACGAGGTTCTAACCCGTGACGGAATGTACGTGAACGCGGAGGCATCTGGTATTCGATATCAGAAGCTTTAGGCATGCGCTTGAAACGGTAAAGGTAGAAATTCTCTACTTTCTCACGAGCCCACTCTGTTTTCTTCAAGTATTTAACGGCACTTGCTACTGTCGGCTTAGTGTTAAAGCAGTTCATGCGCATTGCTGCATCCAAAATTTCCCAACCGTAATGATCCACTAATTCGTTGATCATAGTTTCAAGCTTTAAGCCATGCAGTGGGTTGTTTTGTTGCAGTTCGATTCTTTCTTCTTCAGTCATAACATTACCTTTTCCAAGGCAACTAAAGGCCTTGAATTTACTCTAGAACACCGTCATCACTGACCGCTTCTAGCTCAATCATTTGGGCATATCATCCATTGCCCTTATCTATGCCTTTATGATGGCATAAAGCATGCTCGTTATCCTATTTATCTTTCAATTTAATTTTAATATGGTCACTTACCATCCTGATGTTGCGTGTAATACAGCCGCCCCTACTAAAAAGGGTCTGTCTTAAAGATCCACCAAACTAGCTCAAGTTAACAAAAACCATGATAGAAGAATGAAATATCCCTACTTTACCAATGGAATTTAAACTTATCAGAACGCAGTGTTGCTAATTAACAGCGAGGTGCTATGTTAGAAGTGGTATAGAAACCTACTAATAATGATATTAAACAATGATATAACTATAAATAAAGGTTGGCTTTGACCATGTTTGACTACTCCCAAATCAGCAGAGTAGCCGCCCAAGATAAAGACATTATCGCCATCGTTGATGATCTCTTTCGGCTAGCTCGCGAACATTACCCCATTCTGTCTAGGCTTTCGGTCGTGCTATGCAATGAAAATAGAGCATCGAACTATTTTGTTTCGGATACTCTGTGCCAAGAAGCCGAGCATCGCTACATCGAACAAGAACTTAAGCCAGAATCAGCGTTATCTAGAATGGCTGAGTCTTTAGATACTCGAATCATCCACGACCTCACCACCATTAGCCCAACCAAACAAATATCTCACCTGCTCGATATCGGTCATCAAAGCAGTTACACAACACCTATTCATCACCAAGAAAGTAATCTTGGGTTTGTGTTTATCAATGCTTCATCAGCGGGGTTCTTTGCTAACCAAACCATCCAGTGTGATATCGCTTATCTCACTCAAGTGATCTCTAGCCTTTTCGTTCAATGGTTTGAGCGCCAACGTCACTTTCAATCCTCTTTAGCGATTGCTTTAAACATGGGTCATGCTCGAGACCCAGAGACTAAAGAACACCTTATTCGCATGGGTAAATACAGTGAACACATTGCTCGTACTCTGTCGCACAGCAAGGAAGAAATTACACACCAATTCATTCACCGAATTCGGCTGTATGCACCTTTTCACGACATAGGTAAATATCGAATTCCAGATAAAGTGCTATTCAGTAGCGCACGCTTTAATGAAGAAGAAAGAGCCGTCATGGACAATCACACCTTGTACGGTGAAGAAATGATTAACAATGTGGTTGCCCTATCATGCCATATCGCTATGTGTTCTGAGGAAATCCAATTCATTAAAAACATCGTACGTCATCATCATGAAAGGTTTGATGGCACAGGGTTGCCCGATGCTTTGAGTAACACAGCGATACCACTAGAGGCTCGAATAGTGACATTAGCCGATGTATTCGATGCGCTGATGAGCAAAAGAGCTTATAAGCACGCGTGGTCACTCGATGAAGTGATGGAATACATAGAAGCTCACTCGGGTTCGATGTTCGACCCTGAGTGTGTTGTGGCTCTTAAACAAAACCTAGACGGCTTTATGGCCATTCGGGAGCAATACAATGACGATGCTCAGCCGCATTTAATGACAGCTTAAACTATGGCTTCTTTGTTATTCAGGCCTAAGTAAGAGAACGTGAACCAACAAAAAAGGATGCCAATTGGCATCCTTTTGTTTTCTAGTTTCAGCTGAAAGAACAAACGTGTTCTTTACTGATTCTAACTAATGATTATACGTCGTAAGTTGTAGAAGCAGTGTCGCCGCCTGTACCAGTCCAGTTTGTGTGGAAGAATTCACCACGTGGACGGTCAGTACGCTCATAAGTGTGAGCACCGAAGTAGTCACGTTGAGCTTGTAGAAGGTTCGCTGGAAGACGAGCTGTAGTGTAGCCGTCTAGGAACGTTAGTGCAGAAGTCATACATGGCATTGGGATGCCTGATTCCATAGACTTAGCTGCAACTTTACGCCAAGCGCCCATGCAGTTGTCTAGGATGCCTTTGAAGTATGCATCTGAACCTAGGAATGCGATCTCTGGGTTCGCTTCGTAAGCATCACGAATGTTGCCTAGGAATGCAGAACGGATGATACAACCGCCACGCCACATAAGAGCAACGTTACCATAGTTTAGATCCCAGCCGTTTTCGTTCGACGCTTCACGCATTAGCATGAAACCTTGAGCGTAAGAGATGATCTTAGAAGCAAGTAGAGCCTGACGGATTGCATCAACCCACTCTTGCTTGTCGCCTTCAACTGGAGCAACAGTCTTACCGAACAGTTTCTCAGCTTCAACACGTTGATCTTTAAGTGCAGACAGGCAACGAGAGAATACAGACTCAGTGATTAGAGTCAGTGGGATACCCATGTCTAGTGCGTTAATACCTGTCCATTTGCCTGTACCTTTTTGGCCAGCAGTGTCTAGGATCTTCTCAACTAGCGCTTCACCGTCTTCATCTTTGTAGCCAAGGATGTCTGCAGTGATTTCTACTAGGTAGCTGTCTAGCTCAGTTTTGTTCCAGTCAGCAAATACAGCCTGCATTTCGTCGTGGTTCATACCTAGGCCATCTTTCATGAACTGGTATGCTTCAGTGATAAGCTGCATGTCACCGTATTCGATGCCATTGTGAACCATCTTAACGAAGTGACCAGCACCGTCGTTACCAACCCAATCACAACAAGGCTCACCCGCGTCAGTTTTCGCAGAGATACCTTGGAAGATAGGCTTAACCGCTTCCCAAGCTTCAGGAGACCCGCCTGGCATGATAGAAGGACCGAAACGAGCGCCTTCTTCACCACCAGAAACACCCGTACCGATGAAGTGGATGCCTTTCTCGCGAAGAGCGGCAACACGACGGTTAGTGTCTGGGAAGTTAGTGTTACCACCATCAATGATGATGTCGCCTTTGTCTAGAAGTGGTACAAGCTTGTCGATGAACGTATCTACAACATCACCAGCACGAACCATAAGCATCACTTTACGTGGCGCTTCTAGCTTCTCAACTAACTCTTCTAGAGAGTAAGCACCAACAATGTTAGTACCTTTAGCTGGGCCTTCTAGGAACTCGTCTACTTTCGCAGCAGTACGGTTGTGAGCCACAACTTTGAAGCCGTGGTCGTTCATGTTTAGGATAAGGTTCTGACCCATTACTGCTAGGCCAATTACACCGATATCACCTTTCATTATTTTATCTCCTTGCGGCTACTCGCACTTATGCGATAGCACTTGCTGCATTTGAATCTAGGAACCACTCTGTTTCACCAGTTTTAGACTGGATTTTCGCTGCCGGGTAAGGCAGTTCTGAAGCAGGAGTTGTATGAATTTCTTTAACGATCTCAACTTTACCTGCACCCAGTACTAGGTAGCTGATTCGTTTTGCTGCTTCTAAAACTTTCGCTGTTTTAGAAACACGGATCTGGCCTGACTCTGGGTGAGAAGCTAATACAGATAGGTTCTCATCTTGGTAGTCAGTTACACCCGGGAATAGTGAAGCTGTGTGGCCGTCTGCGCCAACACCTAGCAGGATCCAATCGAAAACAGGCGTGCCGTTTTCTGTTGGAATCACGTCTGCCATTTCTGTCGCGAAACGCTCTGCTTCTGCTTTTGGCTCATCTTCACCACGGATGCGGTGGATGTTTTCAGCAGGAAGGTTTACTTGTGTAAACTCTTTTAGTTTCGAAAATAAGAGCGCGTTTGCTTCGCCGAAGTTGCTTTCAGCATCATCAGGTGCCACGCAACGTTCGTCGCCCCACCAGAAATGAAGGTTATTCCATTGAATGCCTTCTGCGTATGGCGCTTGAGCTAAAAGCTTAAAAAGCATTTTTGGCGTGCTGCCACCCGACAGTGAAATGTGAACAGGTTTACCCTGCTCGCTGTAAGCTTTCATTTCGTTTGCTAGGTTTTCAACGACTAATTCAGGCGTTGCAAAGATCTTGTGATTGATCATAGTTCGCAGTAATCCGTGTCTGTTAAGTTTTTGCATGGGAAACGCCATGCGCGGCCATCACGCTGCAGAAGCTCATCGGCTTCTTGTGGGCCCCAAGTACCACAAGCATAGCCAAACAGTGCTTGAGGGTCTTGCTTGAAATCTAAGATCGGTTGAACGTACTTCCAACATGCTTCTACAGCATCGGTACGTGCAAACAGAGTCGCATCACCGTTCAGTGCATCAAGAAGAAGACGCTCATAAGCCGTCAGCATCTGAGTTTCAGGCAGATCAGAGTAAGAGAAGTTCATTTTCACTTCTTTTGCTTTGAAACCTGCACCTGGCTCTTTCAAACCAAAGCTCATCTGAATACCTTCATCCGGTTGGATACGGATAATCAGTTTGTTCTCTGGTGCATCTTGACCAAACACTGGGTGTGGTGTGTTCTTAAAGTGAATCACAATTTCAGTCACACGTGTTGGTAAGCGTTTACCCGTACGTACGTAGAAAGGAACACCATTCCAGCGCCAGTTATTGATGTGTGCTTTAAGACCAATGTACGTTTCAGTACGAGAATCATCCGCTACACCATGCTCTTCACGGTAACCTAGTAAGTGCTGACCACGAACATCTGATGCTGTGTACTGACCTAATACTAAGTCTTTACGCAAATCATCTTCTTCTAATGGTTTCAGACACTGAAGTACTTTAACCACTTCATCACGAATAGAATCTGCATTGATTTGAGCAGGTGGCTCCATACCAACCATTGCTAGCACTTGTAGCAGGTGGTTTTGGAACATGTCACGAACTGCGCCAGAACCGTCGTAATATCCGCCACGTTCTTCAACGCCAAGGAACTCAGCACCTGTGATTTCAACGTATTCAATGAAGTTACGGTTCCACAGTGGTTCAAACATCGCGTTTGAGAAACGAAGCACTAGAAGGTTTTGTACCGTTTCTTTACCAAGGTAATGGTCGATACGGTAGATCTGGTGTTCTTGGAAGTGATGATGGATCTCTTCATCCAGCGCTTGAGCTGATGCTAGATCGTAACCAAATGGCTTCTCAATAATCAGACGACGCCAGCCGTTCTTTTCATCGTTCAGGCCATGCGCAGCAAGGTTTGCTGGAATCACACCGTATAGGCTTGGCGGGGTTGCCAAGTAAAACAATGTGTTATGGTTTTCGAATTGATAGTCTTGCTCAAGCTTGTCTAGACGTTGTGCTAAACGAGCGTAGTCGTCTACATCTGAAGTGTTGATCGCTTGATAATGCAGATGTTCAATAAATGCATTCAGCGTCTCTGGCTCAGTTTTTTCCATTTCCTGAAGAGACTTCTTCAGCTTCTCACGGTAAGACTCGTCGCTGTACTCAGTACGGCTCACTCCAAGAATCGCAAAGGATTCTGGAAGTTGATTGCTAGCATACAGGTGGTACAAAGCAGGAATTAACTTGCGGTAAGTTAGATCTCCCGACGCACCAAAAATAACGATGCTGCTGTTTTCAGGTATTACCATCATCTTTCCTATAAAAACAAGGTTTTTAGTATTCGCCAAAGGTATCAGCGACATACGAAAATAGATAATAGGTCTTGGCTATTACATCAATAGCGAGTGCCTATTACACTTGAGAATGCGTTTGGTAAACGAGGGTGAAAGCTATCACCTCTATTCGGGACAGTATTGTCTATGAGTATTTGATTTACATCAACCACTGTGAAAGCAATCGATTAAATATTGACTAATTTCGAACAAATTATAATCGATAAGTCAGCTGTTCTATCCGGAAGAAGAAGCAAATCGGCATTCTCAAACATTGTAGTCAAGAAAGAACGGTATCTGGTCGGTGGAGTGAGCAATAAGAAAGGGAGAAAAAACCAAAACCAGCTTACTCAACTGGCTTTATACTTATTTGATAGCATCGCGTTTATCTTTGTGACTTGTTGTCGCTAAATCTATCTTCTAGCTTTGTTGTAGCAGCGTTCTGGGCGACCTACTGACCCGTAATTTAAGTCAGCCACTAACTCGCCAGTCGTGATAAGGAATTCCAAATAGCGTCGAGCGGTGGTTCGACTAGCTCCAATACGTTCACCTGCCTCATCAGCTGTAATATCAGCAATGTCGGCTTGTTGGAAAATAGCTCTAATTTTATCAAGCGTTACACCATCGATCCCTTTCGGTAACGTAGAAACCTTTCGAGAATCTGCCTTGGCATTGGCTTGCAGCATCTTGTCGACCAAACCTTGGTTCAAATCAGACACACTTTCAAATTCTTGTTGTTGCGATTGGTACTTTTTCAGTGCCGCTTCCAAACGAGGAAACATCACAGGTTTCAGTAAATAGTCGACGACTCCACCACGCATCGCCTGTTGCAAGGTGTCGACATCTCGGGCAGCAGTAATCAAAATCACATCACATCCCTGATTACTACCACGAACGTGGTTCAAAATATCAAGTCCGCATCCGTCCGGTAAATACACATCCAATAAAACCAAATCAGGCTTTAAGATGTCCAATTGCATTAATGCTTCAGACTGTGTGGTCGCAATCCCGACCACATCAAAGCCTCCCATCTGTTCTAAATAACGATGGTGAAGCTCTGCAATCGCAATATCATCTTCAATGACCATGACTCTCGTGATTGCGTTCATTTATGTTCTTCCTTTAACCATGCTTTTTCCGTCACTACGATCTTTACTCGATCGCTCCGTGCTCAATTATTATTGTTGTTCTTCTTTCGGTAAATACACCGTCATGCGTGACCCAAAATCAGGGTTATCAACCATTTCTAATTGCCCTTGATAACGATCTGCCAGTTGCTTAATGAGATACAAACCAACACCTCGGTTCTGCTTCGCTTTGCTCGATACGCCTTTTTCGGTGAGTGCTTTGGTCGCCAAGTCTTTCGGCAAACCACAGCCCTTGTCTTCGACTTCCACTATGATTTCATTGCCAAAATCACTGATCGACACATCGATTACGCGACGAGCTGGTGCTATTGGCCCTTCTTGTTTAATTGCCATCATGGTGGCATCAAACGCGTTATCAATCAGGTTGCCAAGAATCGTCACGACATCCTCTGCGTTTAACCAAGCGGGTAATGCCTCAAGCCTTGACCCCTCTTCAACTTTAAGCTCCAAACCAATCTCTCGAGCTCGCTCTGTTTTGCCTAAAAGCATGCCTGCAATCAATGGATCTTTCACCGTCTCTCTTAAGAACTCAATTAAGCTCTGGTAATGAGCGGTTTCTTGACCAATCAATTGTTGAACAGAGTCCAGCTCGCCCATCTGAATCAAGCCACTAATGGTGTTTAGCTTATTTTGATGCTCATGGGTTTGCGAACGCAGTAGATCAGCATACTCTTTGGTTTGTGAGAGCTGGTCTGTTAAATCGTTGATTTCATCTCGCAATCGGAAGCTGGATACCGCCCCTACCACCTCACCAGCCACTATAATTGGGCTGCGGTTGGCAATGATTCGCTTATTGTTCAGGTACAGCTCAACATCGTGATCGGTATCGCCAGTCGATAACAGCTGTTCTAAGTCACTGCCCGCTAATACATCTGATAGACGTTGCTGATTGAGTGCTTTATCTCGGTCTATGGACAAAATATCGCACGCGCTTTTGTTTATTGAGCGCAAAATGCCGTTCTTATCAATGCTCAAAATACCTTCTTTCACGGTACTCATAGTCACATCAAGTTCTACATATAAGCGGCCAATTTCTTCTGGCTCAAAGCCTAAAATAGCGCGCTGAAAACGGCGAGACACATAGCTTGAAATCACCGCATTGACGGCAACCACCAGCAACGCCATCACAATCAAAAAGGCTAAGTAAGGTTCGATTCGATCTTGCAAAGAATCCAATAGATAACCCACCGACACTACCCCAATAACGGCACCTTGGGGGTCTTTTACCGCAGATTTACCACGGACAGAGAAGCCAAGTGAACCTTTAGCCGTCGACACATAAGACTCGCCCAATATCAACGCTTTTTGGTTATCGCCACCACGCATTGGTTTACCGAGCCAGTCATCATAAGGGTGAATCAGGCGGATACCTTTATCATCTCCCACAACGATAAACGCCGCACCAATGAGTTGGGTAAGGTTACGAAACTTAACTTGGGTTTCTTCAGACAGAACGTAGGGAACGCCGTTAGGATCCAACGTTCCATTTTCTTGGATAATGCTGGTGACCAGTGGCGATTCAGATAGAAATTCAGCAACACCTAACGCTTTCAAACCCATCTCTTGCTCTTGAGATTGTTTGATGTAGTAAAAACCAGCAGCTGAGAGTATCAAAAGCTCAACAAGGCCAGTGACCGTCATGATAATCAGTAACCTTTTACGGAAACTGATACTGCTCCATTTCATATTCCACCGTCCCTAGTGTTAGACGAATGATGTTAACACCAAGTTAATCGCATGACCTTTCTAGGTACGTGAATTTGTGACTGCTACTCAACTAAATAATTGAGCAGGTTGTTAATTGATAACCCTTTACGTTATTCACTTCGATTAATCGTTCATTTTTAGAACGGATTAGCTTAAAAAGCAAAATAAACGAATAAATATTGAGCTAGATCACTAAGCTTTTAGGTGTTCTTTAGGTTGTTTAAAATAAATACAATTATAATAGTTGCATATGAAGAAGTTCGTTGTTGCCAAGCCATAAGTCATGATTTTCAGACCGCGCTTTAAATCGAAATTTAGATTAACAAAAAGGCAACAACCCTTCGCTCACTGGACGTATCTATAACTAAAAGTTGCACGCTCGTCGTTACGATTGTTGAACAAACAGGTTACCTACCTAACCTCATTCATACATCTCTATTTACGCGACAGGCCAGTAGACAACTCAAAGGTGACTGATAAATCAGCGCCCAATAATAAAACATTGATGAGCAGGAAGTATCGATCAGTGGCAACGTCCGATAGAAACAGGATAAAAAACATAACGTATAAACATTGTTGAAAAGGAAACCAGGCAATGAAACGCGATAACTTTGGAATTTGTCTTACAAAGACTATGCTGTTCAAACACTTACAATCGACTTTTACTCATGTAAGAGCCTATGAGAAAGACGGAACCTCTCCTCTTGATCTCAAGGTATTGTTAGCGTTCCCGCAAATGTCAGGTAGAGATTTATTACAAACAATGCAAGGTTCAAGACAATTGGTGTGGCGCGCCGATCACCATTGTCCTAGCTTTAAATAAGCCACTTCATTTTGTAAGAACACTTCTATACTGAACTTAAAGAGCACGCTTTGTCGTGCTCTTTTCGTTTCAGTGATCTTTGTTGCTCGCATCACGTACTTTATTACATTAACTTAACGAGTTATGAGGGTTTATAATCCTGTGAGACAATCATCTCAAGACAAATGACTATCACCCTGTTAGCATTAGAGCTAATACTCTAAATGGTATTTAATGCAGATGACCAAACCAAAATTCCGACACCTTGCGCTCGCCAGTATGCTTCTCGGCACATTTGCTTCGCCAGTTTTCTCTGCCCCGCTCACTTTTTCTGAAGCGTGGCAAATATTGCAAGAGAACAACAACTCACTTGCAGCTCAACAAGCTAACGTTGAGCGTTATCAACACCTTCAGAACTCAACAAGTAGCCTTAATCTACCCTCGATCACCTTGGGAGCTAACTACACGCACCTTGATAATGATGTGACTATCAATGGTAAACAGTTCGGCGATAGCTTAAGCGGCGTAGATCCAGCATTTGCACCCTTATTAGCTAAATTGGGTGGCGTTACCTCGACCATAACAGAGCAAGACATCTTCAGCTCTTCCATCCGTGCTATTTGGCCTATCTTTACTGGCGGACGAATTACCGCTGCGCAAACTGCTGCCGAAGGTAAAAGCGAAGAAGCGCAAAGCCAACTGCTGATGGAGAAACAGGCTCGCTACGAAGACTTAAGTAAATATTACTTCTCGGTGATCTTAGCGGAAGACGTCGTGAGAACACGTCAAGCCGTTGAAGCTGGCTTAACTCAGCATCGTGATTTCGCCATCAAGCTTGAACAGCAAGGACAAATTGCTCGAGTAGAACGTCTGCAGGCGGATGCTTCTTTGGATAAAGCCGTTGTTGAACGAACCAAAGCGCAGAACGACCTCAAAATTGCTCAATTAGCACTGACTCAGATCCTTGGTCAGAGCCAAAGTGTCGAACCTTCAGAACAACTCTTTATCAACAAAAACCTGCCTCATATGGACGTATTTGTTGATCAAACCCTCATGACCTACCCAGGCCTTAAAATCCTTGAAGCAAAAGAGAAACAAGCGAGTAGCTTGATCAAGGCTGAAAAAGGCAAATACTACCCAGAAGTTTACCTTTACGGTGATTACAGCCTGTACGAAGATGACTCGCTAGCCAGTGAAATGAAACCCGATTGGTTAGTCGGTATTGGTGTGAATGTACCGCTACTTGACACGTCAGGTCGTTCCGACAAAGTCGCTGCCGCTCATAGCGCCGTGTCTCAAGTCCAGTTTCTTAAGTCGCAAGCCAAGCAAGACTTAACCGTTTTGGTACAAAAGACCTATCTTGAAGCAAACCAAGCAATTGAAGAAGTTCAAGGCCTCAACTCAAGTCTGTCTTTAGCTCAAGAAAACCTTTCACTTCGTAAAAAAGCCTTCACTCAAGGGTTATCCAATTCGTTAGAAGTGGTTGATGCTGAGCTTTATCTTGCAAGCATTAAAACACAGCAATCTGCTGCTCGATTCAAATACCTAATTTCTCTTAATAAGCTGTTAGCACTCACCAGTGAAATGAATGCTTATTCAAGTTACTTAACGTCTTCTGTCCCGTCTGACTTCGATTCAAAAGCAGACACCGCTAACCAGTCAAAAGGATAATTCATGAAACCTATTAAGCCATTTATTCTCTCTCTGGTTGGTATCGGCATTATTGGCTGGGTTGGATACGGCTTTTACCAAGCGTACCAACCACAGCCTGTTAAGCTTCAAGGTCAAATAGATGCGCAGCAATACAGCATCTCATCGAAAGTACCCGGCAGAATTGATGAAATATTCGTGCGTAAAGGCGATTCGGTTGAAAAAGGCGAATTGATCTTCTCCCTACTTAGCCCAGAAATTGACGCTAAATTAGAGCAAGCAAAAGCCGGTCAAAAAGCCGCTGGTGCATTAGCAAAACAAGCAGAGAATGGCGCGCGTACTCAGCAAATCCAAGCCGCTAAAGACCAATGGTTGAAAGCCAAAGCAGCTGCCGATCTCATGGATAAAACTTACCAACGTGTAAACAACCTTTATAACGATGGCGTGGTTGCCGAGCAAAAACGTGATGAAGCCAAAACACAGTGGCAAGCGGCGAAGTACACTGAAAGCGCTGCGTTCCAAATGTATCAATTAGCACAAGAAGGTGCTCGTGACGAAACCAAAGTGGCAGCCGCTCAAAAAGCGTTAATGGCAGCTGGCGCAGTAGCGGAAGTTGAAGCTTACGCAAAAGACACACAGATCCACAGCTGGTTTAGTGGTGAAGTGGCTCAAGTACTATTAAGTAGCGGTGAGTTAGCTCCTCAAGGTTTCCCTGTTGTGACCGTGATTGACACTAAAGATGCATGGGCGGTGCTCAACGTGCGCGAAGATATGTTGAAACATTTTGAGAAAGGCAACCAATTTGAAGCGTACCTTCCAGCTCTGGATAAGTCGTTAACCTTTCAGGTTACTCATATTGCCGTAATGGGTGATTTCGCGACTTGGCGTTCAACAGACGCAGCACAAGGCTTCGACTTACGCACTTTTGAAGTAGAAGCGCACCCTGTCGATACCAAAGAAACACTGCGTATGGGCATGAGCCTAGTGGTTGAGCTTTAGGTGACGTATGTCTGCTAACTTTCGCTCTATAAGCTCTCGTTCTACAGCCTCGCAATCTAGAGGCACGCAATCACCGGAGCACCGTCAAGTGAAAAATACATTGCTTAGGCAGTGGGCGATTGTCCGCAAAGACAAATGGCTGTTGTCTTGCCTAACTTGGATTCCGTTGCTTCTTGCTGCCAGTATCTGGCTGATTTTTTCACAAGGGATCGCTCGCGACTTACCGGTTGCGGTTGTCGACCTTGAACACAGTCAAATCTCGCAACAGTTCACGCGCCTTGTTGATGCGTCACCTACCCTACAAGTGACTCAGAAATACAGCTCGGCGAGTGAAGCGGCTAAAGCGATGATTGAACGCGATATCTATGGTTATGTCGTGATACCAAGACACTTTGACCGAGACCTTTTCCTAGGCTTGAACCCGCAAGTGTCCGTTTTCTATAACAGTCAATTTATCTTGATTGGCAAACTGGTGAACTCGGCTCTGTTGCAGGCTCAAGGAACATTCAACGCGCAACTCGAAGTGGTTAAACAGCTTTCACACGGTGATACCACGGTACAATCTGCATTGGGGCAAGCGGTAACGGTACAAAGCCAGATTACGCCACTGTTTAACAAGAACACCAGCTATGCTCAGTTCTTAGTGTCTGCGGTTATTCCGGCTCTATGGCAGATCATGATTGTGGTGGGCACGATATTGGTTTTGACGGCGAACGTTAGAGCTCGTGGTCTTCATGCTTGGTTATCCAACGCCCCGATGAAATCACTAACATCAACACTAACGCCCTACCTTGTCTTGTTTTTGATGTTTGGTATCGCGTTTAGCTTTTGGTTCTATGTCCTCTTAGACTGGCCGTTTAACGGCAGTTTTGTGGCACTGACCGTCGCCCAACTGCTTACCGTCATCAGTTGTATCATCATGGGTTGTTTGTTTTTCTTCTTAACGCTTGATCCAGCAAGGGCGATGAGTTTCGCTGGCGCCTTTACAGCACCAAGCTTTGCGTTCATGGGCATTACTTTTCCAGTCACCGACATGAACACGGCAGCTCAAATTTGGAGAAGCTTATTGCCCGTGAGTCATTACATCGAAGTGCAAACGGCACAATCTAGCTATGGCGTGAGCGCAGCACATTCGCTGATCAGCCTCTCTTCTATGTTGTGGTATGCAGTTCCTGCTTTCGTGGTGATGTTATTAATTAAGAAACACTTGGCACAGTCAGCTTTATCTACACAAGCGGCTATATCATCAGCACAGCCAGATACATCAGCACAACAAGGAGTAAAACGATGAGCTTTACTCAACTACTCAAGCAAGAACTGTTAGCGGTACTGCGCAACCCTGTTGTACTTCTTACGGTATTTGGTGGTGTGTTCTTCTATTCATTCTTGTATCCGTTGCCTTACGTAAACCAAGTTCCTCAACAGCTTAAAGCTTCCGTTGTGAACTTGGATAAGAGCCAAAGCAGCTACCAGTTAGAAAGAATGGTAGATGCCACATCTCAAATTGACTTGGTACGCCGTGACTCCACCATTGCCGATGCTAAGCAAGCTGTTCTTAATCAAGAGGTTGGTGGGTTCCTCGTCATCCCAGAGAACTTCTATAAAGACTTGCTCCTAGGTAAGAGCCCTACGCTTTCTTACGCCGGTGATGCATCTTACTTCTTAGTCTACGGAACCATTGTTGAAGGGCTTGCCAAGGCAGGCGGCACGTTAGCTGCACAAGTTAAAGTCAGTCACTTGTTAGTTGAAGGTGTGCCGTTAGAATCCGCAGCCAAAGGCTACAGTGCATTCAGCTTGAACCTAAAACCAACCTTCAATAGTCGCATGGGCTACATTGATTACGTGGTTCCAGCCGTCTTTGTGTTGATCCTGCAACAAACCTTAGCCATGGCTTCTGGTTTAGTTGGCGCGACCCAAAACGCTCAATCGACGTTTGGCTATTGGAGTAAGACCTCTCCAGCGAAACTGATACTTGCTCGCTGCTGTACCTTAGTCGGCATATATTACGTGTTGTCGATGTACTACTTCGGCGCGAGCTTTTCGATGTATGGCATTAACCTACTTGCCTCCATAACAAACATTTTGACCTTACTGCTACCCTTCTTATTGGCTAGTTGTTTGATCGGGATTTTTATTGGTGAGCTAGTGCCAAGAAGAGAGTTAGTCACAGTTGTGGTGTTAATCAGTTCAATGCCGCTGATCTTCTCTTCAGGTTTTATCTGGCCTGTTGAAATGATGCCTGAATGGTTAGTACTGCTGTCACAGTTATTCCCAAGCACACCCGCTATCCAAGGTTTTTTAGCGCTCAATCAGATGGGGGCATCTTGGCAAGAGGTAGCGTCTCAATGGACATTGCTATGGATACAAGTCGCTCTATGGGGCTCGTTACTCGCACTTAAGCTTTACCACAAATCGAGTAAACGTATCATTGGCTCTGTTTAACTCTAGTCTCTATTCGTCAGGCACTAAACCTCACGCTCATTGAAACCATTAACAAAGCTCTGATAAAGGGCTTTTTTAATGTCTTTTAGCTTGATTACATCTTCAGCTATCAATTGTTTAAATACCTCCCCAAAACATATTGAACATTAAAACTCGCCGACTTCCCTATGCACCTCCACTATCATTCACCTTAGTTCATGCTATAACAGCTACTGCATATGCCTTTTCCAACCTAAAAAATGCCTGCTTATTCCCAAACAATGACAAAACCCGAACAATTGTAAATTTATTGTAAAAAAATCTTTGATGGTATTATTTTTGTGTATAGGATTATCAGTAGGACTTGGCAGGCCGAATGCCATAGTCTAATTGGTGCACATACCAAAAGGATATCCATATAAAGCAAGATCAGTACTCATATTTATTTCATTTTTCGACCTAGCTACAGCCGTTTATGTTGCCGTCGAATTGCAATAAATAAGTCGCTGAAATGTAAAAAATCAAATAGAAAAAACACAACAGCAACAAACATAATTTAATAAAAAGACAGGAAAAACCATGAAAAACATACGTGAATTATTTTTTGGGTTTATATTATTATTTAGTTCCAGTGCATTTGCAGAAGAAGGATCATTTAATCAAGCTATCAGTAACTTAAGTCAAAGTGTTGATGGTTTTTTCAACGAATATACAGGTTGGTTCGTTGGACTGATATTTAAAAGCGTACCGGTAGGTGAAGCAAACTTCCCAATTATTGTTGGCTGGTTACTGCTCGCTGCGATCATCTTTACTGTTTACTTTGGCTTTGTTCAATTTAAACGTGTCGGGATGGCCATAGACATTATTAAAGGTAAGTACACAGACCCTAACTCCAAACACGAAGGGGAAGTTTCTCACTTTCAAGCGTTAACAACCGCGCTTTCAGGAACCGTCGGGCTTGGTAATATTGCCGGAGTTGGTGCAGCACTCGCGATTGGTGGCCCTGGTGCGACATTCTGGATGATCTTGTGTGGTCTTCTGGGTATGGCGTCTAAATTTTGTGAGTGTACTTTAGGTGTGAAATACCGAACTATCCTACCTTCAGGTGTCGTTTCCGGTGGTCCCATGTACTACCTAAGCCAAGGTCTTGGTGAAAGAGGGTTGGGTGGACTAGGTAAAGCCCTTGCTATTGGTTTTGCATTAATGTGTATTTTAGGCGCATTGGGTGGCGGTAACATGTTCCAAGCTAACCAAGCACATGCCATGTTAACTTACGCATTCGATGTACCAAGTGAATACGGTGTCATCACAGGCCTTGTACTCGCCGCTTTAGTTTTCTCTGTGATTGTTGGTGGTATGCCTTCTATCGCATCGGTAACGGAAAAAGTTGTTCCTTGGATGGCTGCTCTGTATATCGGTATGGCTCTGATTGTTATCGGTTCTAATCTTGATCAAGTGGGTCCTGCGTTCAGTGCAATCTTTACAGGTGCGTTTACTGGCGAAGGTGTGGTTGGTGGATTCATTGGTGCCTTAATCCAAGGTCTAAAACGTGCAACGTTCTCAAACGAAGCAGGTGTAGGTTCAGCAGCTATCGCTCACTCAGCGGTTAAAACAAAAGAGCCAATCACTGAAGGTCTAGTATCACTATTAGAACCGTTCGTTGATACAGTCATCATTTGTACAATGACAGCCTTGGTTATCACTATCGCTGGTCTAAATACAGGTCCATTCGATGGTTCTGGCTTAACGGGTGTAACGCTTACTGCTGCATCGTTTACTGAAACGGCAGAAGTGTTCAAATACACACTCGCTCTAGCGGTAATCATGTTCGCGTTTTCTACCATGATCTCTTGGTCGTACTACGGTCTAAAGGCGTGGACTTACCTATTTGGTGAAGGCAAAACAACGGAACTGATTTTTAAAGTGATGTTTTGTGTGTTTGTTGTTATTGGTGCGACAATTCAGTTTGGCGCGGTAATCGACTTCTCTGATGCGGCTATCTTTGCGATGTCTATCTTCAACATTCTTGGCCTGTACTTCCTAATGCCTGTTGTGAAGAAAGAACTGCAATCATTTGTTGCACGTGTGAAATCAGGTGAAATCAAGACTTACGACAAGTAGCTTATCGATTGTCGTTAATAACACTGCTCTAAAAATTTTTGTAAGACCCTTTGCTTGAGAAAGCGAGAACAGGACTGCAACTTATCCAAATCCCTACCAGCTTAGCTTGTGGGGATTTTTATGTCTGAATTTTCTTGTTTAAGCCGCCGTTCAGGATCTTGGCTTACTTGTTTACGATCCAAGACTTCTTCTACTTCAATCACATCTCGTTGCGCTAATGGTGAGTTACAATCATCAAAACAATAGGCTACAGTGCAGTTCTCACACAGATATTCATTCATGGTTTAATCCCTGTCCATTGAGATGGTCTAATCACAGAATGACAACAGACCGCGTGTTCATCCTTGAACCCCACCATTATGCTATTTCCCTAGCGAGCAATTATGCGTGCAAAGTCACCCAATATTCAACTCGCCACATATGAACAGCAGTTTTACGATTCTAATCACAGATAACCTTAGTAACAACGTGCAAACGTAGCCTAGACATTCAACAACACAATGAACACTTTCACTCACTTTTCATCATTCAAGCCCAACCCTCTGCTGTAAGCAACCCAAAGGCAGGGAGTACAAAGTACGATACCAACCGCCACATAAACCAAGGTATTGAAATCCAAAGACGCACCTGATTGTGGCTGTACCAAAGCACTACTGAGCAATCCCCCAAAACCCACAGCAAAATGTTGCAACGAACTTTGTAAACGAATCAAAAGCATGCGTTTGTTGACGCTAAGAGCGTTAATTAATTCGACAGATAGAACTAAAGTCCGAGTAGAACTCACCACGACAAAGACAACAAAAGCCACAGCAGCGCTGCCCACATTGAGCGAACCAAAGCCCCAAACGATAGAAATGACCATGCCCAATGATAAACACACAATGAGGCGAAAAATTGCTTTATCAGTACCCCTAATACGTGCGAAAGCTTGCATCGCTATGAAGGTACAGGTTCCGCTGATGGCATAACAGTATCCTAATAACGTTGCTGATATTCCGAGGTTCACCTCAAGCATCACTGGGAACTGCGTAGAGACCAGAAAAGTACCCAGTACAGCGCTGAAAGCCAACACAATTGCAAAACGAAGATCCCGACTACATAAATAGTCACCTAACTTAAACTTTTGACTATCAGTGAATTCTGATTCTGCAGACCCCTCTTTTAATTGAATAGATGGTGACAGAGATACCACAGCGCCAATCAGCAACAGTAATCCTGCAATAACTTGAAAACTGAGTTGCCATTCCCCCATTGAAGACAGCATGATAAGCGCCGGTACGCCCGCACTTAACGCCAATGGAAACGAGCTCAGTAAAACAGCAATGTTTCGCTTTCTATCGTCATCACAAGAGATCAACGTAAGATAGTTCAGGTTTAGAACGGCTAAAGCCCCACCAAATAGTCCCGAGAGCATTCTATAAACGATCAAGAGATCAAAATCTGAGGCCACTGATGTCAACCACGTCGTTACCGCTAAACCTACAACGCAAATATAGACTCGTTTAATTTCTCTATTCGGGTCTAAACTGCCTTTCGTGAATAAACATATCACTGCAGCCGCGATAGCATAGGCTGAAACAAGGTAGCCAGCTTGCGAGGCATCATCTCTTAAGCTCAGGCTTATTGTTGAACTTAATGGGACAATAATAAGAGCATCAAGAGCGACTAGAAAGTGGATTACAAAACAACATAAAATGGCACGACGTGGTAATAAAGCCTTGAATTTTATTAAATACTTAATTAGAAATAACGCTTTAATTCGATTTTCACTTAACAATTTTCACTCTACTTTATTGATTGATAATGGTGTTATTGTACAAAGTAAAACAGGTCAACAAAGTGGCTATTGTTGGTTTCATAATCCAATATTTCGGGATAAAGATGATTAATCAAATAGAACAACAATGGCTTCGAAGCTTTCACTGTGTCTTTGAGAACAACAGCTTTAAAAAAGCGGCGGAGTTTTTAGATTTACCAACATCAAACGTTAGCCGCCACATCGCCTTGCTAGAGGAAAAGCTCAATACTCGGCTGTTTGAAAGAACCACTCGTAAGATTGCGCCAACAGAAGCTGGCGAGAAGCTATACCAATCGACACAATCTTTACTGGGTCAGCTTGATGAAGCGCTAGAGGAAGTAACTCGATATTCACACGGCGTAGAGGGACAACTAAGAATATTGATGCCAGACACACCTGCACTCGCACAGGCTGTCATTTCATTCTGTACTGAGCACCCCAAAGTTTCATTGTGTTGTGACACGAGTTTAAGTCCTAAAGACGATCTGCTCGATGGTTTTGATCTTATCTTGAGCTTTGGCCGAGGCAAGCTACCTGACAGCAATTGGATAGCCCGAGAAATTAGACGCTGGCCAAGTGCTGTCGTTGGATCGCCGGAGTTAATTCAAGACTCCAAACGTCCATATCAAATAACAGATTTAGTCCACGTCCCATGTATCAGTAGCTTAACAGCGTTGAGCGGAACGCCTTGGGTATTTAGAAGTACGGAGGGAGAGCTTATTACGCAAAAAGTTAGTTCTTCATTTCGAGTAAATAGTGGAAGCCTTGCCAAAGCAGGAGCCTTAGCTGGCCTTGGGTTTTCTATACTGCCAATCGAAGCCTGTGTTGAAGAGATCAAAGCAGGATCTTTAGAGGTCGTAGAACTCGAGCATAAACCTGAAGATTTAGTTTTATATGCGTTTTATGCATCGCGAAAACATCTAGCAAAGAAAATATCGATGTTTATTGAACACTTACAAACTAGTCCAGATCCCCTTCAGAAATAGTCTCAACGTATTCGCCATATACTATTAATAGTCGTAACGAAAAACGCCCACACCATTTTCATGATGTGGGCGTTTGAATATTTGCTGTCACACATTCGCTATCAAACAGGCTTACTTATGAGTGGGCTAAACACCTGAACTTATAAACCCATCTCTTCAGTGAGAGTCTTGATCTGCTTGATATCCATGGTGTGAACTTCAATCATTTGTCTGATGTCACTTAAGCGGGAATTGGCATTATCCTGTTTCTCACAAGCGTCAGATTTTGTATCCCATGACGTACCATCTAAGAAAACATCACACGCTTTCTTCAAAGAACCAAGATTCTGTTCGATGTCATCTCTTTCTTTCTCGAGTTTTTCAAGCTCTTGAGATATCTGTAATTCTTTGCGGAAAAGCTCACGCGAACGTTCAAAAAGGGTCGACTGCATATCAGCTTGACGGCTCAACTTTTGATTATTTTGTTGAGTTTGTTCTAACGTTTGCTTCTGTTCGTTTAACTGCTGCTCTAACGAGTAGTTTGCTTTCTCTAAAACTGCAGATTGTTTCGCTAAATCTTGGAGTTCTTTTTGATGCTCTTCTGCCTGTTTCACTAGAGCAGCTTCTACTTTCGCATCAATTTCGGTATCAACTTTTGCCACTTTCTCTTCAACTGATGTCACCAACTGAGTTTTACTATCACGCAGTTCTTGATAACGAGTTTCTAGTACCTGATAAGTGGATTCCCACTTCGAAGCCGTGACTGTAGATCCGATTAAGCCACCTAACGCCAAACCGATAACCGCAGCAATGCCGATATAGAGCTGACTACGTTTATCGCGTTCCTCAATAACAACCACTTCATCTTGTTCGCCTTGTCCAGATTGCTGGTTCACTAGCGGGTACTCCCAAAAATTGTTTAACGTTACACAGTCACTGATACTGATACTGATACTGATACTGATACTTTAAGCTCAGTTAAACCTATTGCCCAAGCCAGAAGCACTTGAGCTTTGCTAACACGTTTATCCTATCTGCTTACAGACAGACTTAACGAGTTAACTCCGAAATCATCAGGCTGGCAGTATACAAAAGGAAGCTGCTAACGATAACTATCACTACCCATTTTTGCAGTTTTTCGTTTGTCCGGTAACGAAACAGCACAAATGCCAAAGCCAATAAAAAAACAATCGCTATTAATCGAGTCATAACTCCTCCTTGTTTCTCTATTTTATACCATTTAAATAAGCAAGTTACGTCAGAGACTCGTTGTTTGATCATTTAGTTGAACAACATTTGAGCAAACAGATATTTTGTAGCTGACATCACATTTTATATGATCTAGGATACGCCTACAGATTACCTAATTATTTAGGTAATTGTTCCGATGAAGACTGCAGGAGAGTGGTTTTTAACTAAATATTAACATTTAGTTAGATTGACCCGCCGAAGAAGTAAATCTTTCAGGTGCTTTATGCTGGAGAAATCCAGAAAAGTGAGGACTGTCGTTGGAGGAACCTCTGGAGAGAACCGTACTACTTTTTTTGTAGCAAGCGGTCGCCGAAGGAGCAAGCTTAGTGCCCGTTACTTATCTATAAGTGATTCGCTAAGTGAAACTCTCAGGCAAAAGGACAGAGGAGTGGAAAGCAACAGCCTTAATTAACAAAAGAATTCTATCTAGAAATCCGTATGTATTAAGTAGTGCTCCCGATCCCTGTGATCTGCACTGCCTTCCCTCTTCTCCTTAAATTTTATATTTATTAAGGGGAATCTATGAACCACCTACAAGCTACACTACAAACCATCAACCAATTCGTTTGGGGACCACCACTACTTATTCTGCTAGTGGGTACAGGTATCTATTTTACTTTTCGCTTAGGCTTACTCCAGTTTAGACACCTCCCAACCGCGCTAAAAATGGTGTTCAGCAAAGACAAATCCGGTACGGGTGACGTATCAAGCTTCGCCGCTTTGTGTACAGCGCTTTCCGCAACTATTGGTACAGGTAACATCGTTGGTGTAGCGACCGCAATCAAGATTGGTGGTCCTGGCGCCCTATTCTGGATGTGGCTTGCCGCTGTATTTGGTATGGCGACCAAATACGCAGAATGTCTACTTGCCGTTAAATACCGCAGAACCGATAGCAATGGCGAAATGGTTGGCGGCCCAATGTACTACCTGCAATACGGTGTCGGCTCACGAATCTTAGCGGTCATGTTCGCTGTCTTCGCGCTCGGTGTTGCTTGCTTCGGTATCGGTACCTTCCCACAAGTAAACGCAATTTTAGACGCAACTCAAATCTCATTTGGCGCATCACGTGAAATGTCAGCGGTTGTCCTCACGATCCTTGTGGCGGTTGTAACCCTTGGTGGTATTCAATCTATCGCTAAAGTAGCAGGGAAAGTCGTTCCTACGATGGCGGTGATGTACGTCGTCGCGTGTTTAAGCGTTCTTATTTCCAATGCAGACCAACTACTGAATGCCATTACCCTTGTTGTGACTTCTGCGTTTACCAACACGGCAGCAACCGGTGGTTTCTTTGGCGCGAGCATCATGCTTGCTATCCAATCAGGTATCGCTCGTGGTGTGTTCTCGAACGAATCTGGCTTAGGTAGCGCACCAATGGCTGCAGCAGCGGCTAAAACAGACTCATGTGTGAAGCAAGGACTTGTCTCTATGACAGGCACCTTCTTCGATACCATCATCATCTGTACGATGACAGGCCTGGCGCTTATCTTAACGGGCGCTTGGCAGACGGACCTTTCTGGCGCTGCGATGACCACTCACGCGTTCGCTGTTGGTTTGAATGCAGACACCCTTGGCCCTATGTTGGTTTCTGTTGGCTTAATCTTCTTTGCGTTTACAACAATTTTAGGTTGGAACTACTACGGTGAGCGCTGTGTTGTGTTCTTGCTAGGTACCAAAGCCGTATTGCCTTACAAGATTATCTTCATCGCCTTGGTTGCTTCTGGTGCATTCTTAAAGCTCGACATGATCTGGATAATGGCGGATATCGTGAACGGCCTAATGGCAATTCCGAACCTAATTGGGCTTATCTTACTGCGCCATGTTGTTATCGAAGAAACCAAGCTATTCTTCAAACCGTTAACTTCTTCAAATGATTGTGAAGCAGTTAAAGCATAATAAGAATTGAGCGATCAAAAACGCCCGCAATGATGTGCGGGCGTTTTATTATAAAACTAATGGCTATGTGCCAGTGATTTAGATTCCAATAAACTAAGTCACTAGACTTAGCTAGGTTCTTCCATTAAAAGCTTCACACCCAGCCCCACCAGCACCATACCCGTCACTCCTTCCATCCACTTCATAAAACTCGCATTCTTAAGCAAGTTTTTAGCCGAGTTAAGTGCCCCTGCCAAACCGCATTGCCACACCATCGCAATCATAAAGTGCACCGAAGCCATCAACATAGATTGCAATAATGGTGATCCTTCAGGGTTTACGAATTGAGGTAAAAAGGCCAAATAGAAAACTGCCGTTTTTGGGTTAAGAACGTTAGACAGAAAACCTTCGCGTAGAGAACGCTTAGCACTGTATGCTTGCTGAGCTTGTTCACCCACCTTCAAACCGCCACCGTTTTTCATCAAAGCTCGTAAACTGCTTAAGCCAAGCCAGATCAGGTAAACCGCACCCACCATCTTAACGGCTTGAAAGAGTTCAGCTGACTGGGCGAGGATTGCAGAAATACCCACAGCAGAGAAAAACGCGTGTACATACAAGCCGCTACAAATACCAAAGCTGGTCATCACGCCGTCAGATAAGCCAGAACGGCTCGTATTGCGAATCACCAAAGCCGTATCTAAACCCGGCGTTAGCGTTAAAATAGTAATGGCAATTAAAAATGCCTCAAAGTTCAAAATATCCATATCATTGTCATTGTTGTTCAGCGATCTATCATCAATACCGTGTATCTGAACAATTCGCAAGCAACAATTGCCACCAGCTATACAACTCACTGATTTTGTGCACAATGGAACAGTTTGATTTGTTAAGAAATAGTAAATTCTAGGCATCGTACTGCCTCATGCTTTTATCGCTATATCTTCAACTCCGAAGGTCAGCGTCATTAAAAAGCAGAGCCATAATCAAAGTACACCAGAGATGAACCTTAACGCTGACGCTGTCCTAGGGATCATTTAAAGAAACCAAATTAAGAGTAGTCAAATGAGCGCATTCAAAAAACTAGTCGAGCACTCTCAAAAATGTTCACGCTTTCAACACCTAGCCTCTATTTGTGGTTGGGACCAAGCTTCCATGATGCCTGCCGGTGGTAACCAAGCTCGTAGTGAAGCGATGGCCGAACTTTCGGTTCATATTCACGGGTTGATGACGCAACCACAGCTTGGCGATTGGATTGCAGATGCTGAAAACGAAGCGCTAAATGGCGAGCAACAATCGTCTCTGCGTGAAATTAAACGCCAATGGCAACAAGCTAACCTACTTCCAGAAAAACTGGTTGAAGCGAAATCTCTAGCGGGTTCAAAGTGTGAACATGCATGGCGCAGCCAACGTGGTAACAACGACTGGGTTGGATTCGAAAAGAACTGGCGTGAAGTGGTTGAGCTATCTCGTGAAGAAGCGCAGATCCGCGCCGACGCAGCGAACCTAACGCCTTATGATGCGATGCTGGATATCTATGAACCGGGCACCAGCTCTGCTTCGCTTGATATCTTGTTTGCAGACGTTAAAACTTGGCTTCCAGGCTTGATTGATGAAGTGATCGAAAAGCAGTCGAGCGAGCAATTTAATGCGCCATCTGGCACCTATTCAACCGAGAAACAGAAAGCACTGGGTTTAGAAGTCATGAAGCTGCTTCAGTTCGACTTCGAACACGGCCGATTGGATGAAAGTGTTCACCCATTCTGTGGCGGCGTACCTTCAGACGTGCGTATCACAACCCGATACGACGAAGCGGAATTCGTTCAAAGCTTAATGGGTATTGTGCATGAAACAGGACACGCACGTTACGAACAAGGCTTACCAAAACACCTAGCAGGCCAACCGGCGGGCGAAGCGCGCTCTATGGGCATCCACGAATCTCAATCTTTGTTCTTCGAGATGCAAGTTGGCCGCAGCGACCCATTCATCGGACACTTAGCAAACTTGGCGGGGCAGCAATTCTCAGGTTCAGAGTTTGAGAAAGAGAACTTCCAGAAGATCTACACTCGCGTGAAGAAAGACTTCATCCGTGTTGACGCTGATGAGCTTACCTACCCTGCACACGTTATCTTACGCTACGAAATTGAACGTGACTTGATCAACGGTAAGATCAAACACACCGATGTGCCAGAACTATGGAATACTAAGATGCAGTCATACCTTGGATTAAGCACTCAAGGCAACTTCACTAATGGCTGTATGCAGGATATTCACTGGACGGACGGCGCATTCGGTTACTTCCCATCTTACACACTAGGGGCGATGTACGCGGCTCAGTTCATGGCTTCAATGAAGAAAACAGTGGATGTGAACGCTGTGATTGAAAGTGGCGACCTATCCCCTATCTTCACTTGGTTAGAATCGAATATTTGGAGTAAAGGCAGCCTGCTTAACACCGATGACTTGGTGAAAGGCGCAACCGGTGAAACCTTGAATGCGCAATACTTCAAAGATCACCTAAGAAGCCGTTACCTTTAATGGAATAAATCGATAGAGGCTGATCAGTTTATTGCTTCAGCCTTTTTAATCTCATTTTCAAAACATACTTAGGTTGATTCGAAGGCTTTATCCCTTCAACGAACTTAACAATCACGGAATATCCTGGTACCTGCTAGCACGGAATTTGACGAAGACGTGTTTCGGTTTCCAGCGGAAAATGAGACTTCGGATAAGCGCTATTGATTTAAATTCCCAGTTTTACTTACCCACTCCAATCCTGTGGCTAAATGTCCAATTCACTAAGCTCACTATTACTTAAACCACTTTATAAGCGTTTGAAAGATGGCATAATTAAGGATATGAGAATGCCTCAATCAAATACACTTGGAGTACAATAATGCGTTACCTATTGAGTTTACTATTAGTGGCGACTTTATCAGGGTGCGGAACAGTACCAATGGCTTATCAACCAAAAGATATGTCATTAGAACAGGCATATGTAGTTGTAGAGCAGATGGTTATGACACAGCACCGTAACTGGAAACCAGATTACTTTGTTATGACTGAACATTATATCGGTTGGAACTTCGGTACTGTGTCAAAGTCAGTAGGTACTGGTACAAGTTTTGGTAATAGTAATGCAGTTGTAATTGCTTCAAGTAATACAACAACAAGAAATGTCGGTGAACGCATTTACTACAATCAAATAGAAGAAGTAAAGTTATTAAGTTGGAAGCGAAAATTTAAACAATGGTACGTAGTATCATTAACTGATCTGAATGGCAGAGTATTAAAGCATATTGTTAGAACAAGACAATTACGTGATGCTGAATTAGCTACTGATGCATTAAACGTCATCCTAAAAGATCGCCAAACAACTAACTAATCTGAAACCCCATGAAATTTACAAGCCCATCGGTAGAGATGTCAGTGTAATTTTGAGTTCTACTTCGACAAAAGATATGAACTAATGAGCCTTCAAATGACCATATACTTAGCATTGAGGTCAAGCTTTGTTTATCTGTTATTATTTCAAGTATTGCGAGAATCGAGCATTCTAGTCATCGTAATTAACGGCGCTCACACACTATTGGACAAAGACGTGTCAATGACTCTCCCAATTTAGCCGCGCCTGAATAACTTTTAGTATCTCAAAATATGAAAAGGCACTGTTGTTACAGGTGGCGATTTTGATAAGAACTAGGCAGTTTCTTCTATCTTCAGTTCGTTGTGTCGGGTTCACTTGATGCACTTTTATTGGCTTTGTTGCGTAATTCAATGGAACTAAATCAAGAACCTACGATCTGATCAGCT